>NZ_JBMDXT010000004.1:0-7647 GCF_048594475.1 Nakamurella sp.
CCGGCGGCGCCGGCCCTCGTGCGGTCGAACGGCCGGCGACGTAGTCGGCCCGGGCGGTCCCAACGGCCGCCGACACTCCCGCGGAGCTGGCCCCGGCCGCCGGACGGGCCGCGGACGACGGCCGCCCCGGAGCCGCCGGACGGCCCGGGGTGGACGGCGGGGCCGCCGCGACCCGGGACCGGTGCCGCAGCCAGGTCAGATCCGAGCGGACCGGGGCGCGCCCGGGGGCCCGTGGATCGATCGTCACAGTGGCACGCCGTAATCGGCGGCGATGCCGGCGATCCCGTTGTCGTAGCCCTGACCGATCACCTTGAACTTCCAGCCGGTCGAGTGCCGGTACAGCTCCCCCAGCAGGATGGCCGTCTCCGACCGCAGCGCCGGCGCCAGGTTCTCCGAGCGCACCAGCTCCTGCCCGTTGCGCAGATCGAGCACCCGGATCGAGCAGTCCCGGAGCTGGCCGAGGGACCGGCGGGCGCCCGGCCCGTCGTTGATGTAGAGCGCGACGACGATGCGGGCGATGTCCCCCGGCACGTCCGGCAGATCGACCTCGATCTGCTCGCGGTCGTCACCCAGCAGCTGGGACCGCCGGGACACCGATTCCTCGGGCGAGGCGATCTGGTTGAAGAACACGAAGTACCGCTCGGACGGGGCCCGGCTGTCGCGGTCGCACAGGATCGTCGCGGCCACCAGATTGTCCGACAGGGCCTGCTCGGCGCCCGCGTTCCAGCGGACGCCGAGCACCACCCCGGTCAGCGACGGGATTTCCTGGGTGAGCGCCACGTTGGCGCCGCGCTGCAGTGCTGGGGGCATTAAAGGTCGAGCTCCGATTGTCCGAACTTGGAGCGCAGGAAGTTGCCCTGCGCGATGAGGGCGTTGGCGTCGTCGTGCTGCACCGCGGCCAGCACCTCCGACGCCGAGGACAGCAGGAAGTCCAGCTGTTCGAGCAGCGCGACGGTCGGGGTGATGCCCGCCCGGCCGGGCCGGTCGCGGATCGCCGGGTCCAGGGCCAGGTAGGTCTTGAGCGTCGTCGGCAGGTAGTCGCGCAGGATGCCGTTGATGGAGACCCGGGCATGGATGTCCAGGTCGCGGTCCCGGGTGGTGAACAGCACGGTGTCCACCACGTCGGTCACCCGGCGGGCCGCGACCACGGCCGCGACCGGCAACTGCCCGGCCGAGGCGTTGATGAACCGGTTCGCCGAGAACCGCAGCGCCGCCAGCGCCTGCGGGCTGTCCTGCTCCGGCGCCGGCGGTTGCATGATCGGGTCGTTCGGCGGGCGCGCCTCGTCCTGCCGGCCGAACAACCAGTTGATCACCACGCTGTGCGATACCCCCCGGTCAGCCGCCGGCGTTCAGTTCGCCGCGCCGCACCCGCTCGAGATACGGCTGCGCGCGCTGGATCTGGCCCTCCAACGCGGTGACCGTCTGGGCCATGCTGTCGACCGCCTGGGCCCGGAAGGTGTCGACCGCGTCCATCGCCTGGAACACGTTGTCGAACGCCTGCTGCAACTTCTCCACCGAGACGCTGGCGCTGGCCGCCTGCTCGTGGATCTGCGCGCCCTGGATCTTCAGCTGCTCGGAGGTCCGCGCGATCAGGTCGCCGGTGGCCGCGTTCAGGCCGGTGATCTGATCCAGCACCAGCTTCTGCCGGGCCAGCGCCTGGGAGACGATGACGGCGGTGCGCAGCGCGGCGATCGTCGTGGTCTGCGCCCGGTCGACCCCCCGGATCAGCTCCAGGTTGTTCTTGCGCACCAGGTCAAGGGCCATGTAGCCCTGCACGGCCACGGCCATCTGGGTCATGATGTCCTGCCGGCGCTGGCGGATCGGGAACAGCGCGTCCGAGCGCAGCGTGTTCGCGTCCTCGGTGCGGCCCTGCACCTCCAGGTTGCGGATCTGGTCCTCGACCGCCACGTCCAGCGCGCCGGCCAGCTCGTTGTACTCGGTCAGCTTGCCCATCAACGTCCACATGTTGGCCTTCTCGACCTCGATCGCGGCGTTGTCCTTGCGCAGTTCGTCCTGGCCGGAGGCCAGCGCGCGCACGATCGCGTCCAGATGGCTCTGCGCCGACTGGTACTTGGCGAAGTAGCGGTCGACCTTGTCGCCGCCGGGGATCCACTTGAGCACCTTCTTGATGCCGGTCAGGTCGGCGCGGTTGGGGTCCAGCTCGGTGATCGTCACCCGAAGGTCGGACAGCGTGCCCGCGACCCGGGTCTGCGCGTCGCCGCCGCGCCCGCCCTTGCTGCCCTGCAGCACCGCGGCCGGCCGCTCGAGCATCCGGCTGGACACGTTGGCCGATTCCCGCATCTCGCGGTCGCCGAGCGCGGTGATCGCCTCGACCTTCTTGGCGAACTCCGGGGAGCGCACGTCCATCCCGGCCAGCTCCATAGCGAACGCGCCGGCCCGCGACTGCAGCTCGGCCTTGCGCGGGTCGGCGACGGCGATGGCGCCGGCCGCCTGCGCGGGCTCGACGACCTGAACCGGCGCCGGCGGGGTCAGCACGAGCGCCCCGGAGGCACCCCCGGCGGCACCGGCCGGTGATCCGGAACCGGATCCGAGGTCGAGGTCGGTCATCGGTGAACTCCTTCAACTCAGGCGACACGGGTCACTCTCAGGTGCCCCCGGCGGAAGATCAGATACCCCCGGGTCAACAATGCCCCATGGTAGGTCGCCGGGGGGCGGCCGAGGCGGGAGTGGCGGACATGCCTGACATCGGACCGGTCGTGCTGCTCGTCCTGGGCGTCGTCGCGGTGAACGGGCTGGCCGGGCGGATCCGGGTGCCCGCCCCCATCCTGCTGGTGATCGTCGGCGTCGCCGTGTCGTTCGTCCCGGGCATGCCCGCGGTCCAGGTCGACCCCGAGCTCGTCCTGACGGTCCTGATCCCGCCGCTGCTCTACGCCGCGGCCACCGAGTCCTCCGTGGTGGCCATCCGGACCATGCTGCGGTCGATCTTCCAGCTCGCCGTCGGCATGGTGCTGGTCACCGCGTTCGCCGTGGCCACCGTGCTCTACCTGCTCGTCCCGGGCATCCCGTTCGCCGCGGGGCTCGCACTCGGCGCCATCGTGGCCCCGCCGGACGCGGTGGCCGCCGTCGCGGTCGCCCGGCGGGCCGGCCTGCCCCGGCGGGTGGTCACCGTGCTGGAGGGCGAGTCGCTGTTCAACGACGCGACCTCCCTGGTGCTGCTGCGGGTCGCCCTGGTCGGCCTCGCGGTCGGCTCGATGTCGTGGGGCGATGCCGTCCTGGAGTTCGGGTGGGCCACGGCGGGCGGGCTGCTGATCGGCGGCGCCGTCGGCTGGCTGCTGTCCTGGGGCCGCCGGCTCAGCGGCTCCGCGCTGGCCACCACCGCCGTGTCGCTGGTCGCCCCGTTCGTGGCCTACCAGCTGGGCGAACGGGCGGAGGCGTCCGGCGTCCTGGCCGTGGTCACCACCGGTCTGGTGCTGGGTTTCCGCGCGCCCTACGACCTGGCCCCCGAGGTCCGGCTCACGTTGCGTGCGACCTGGAGCACCATCCAGTACGTGCTGGAGGGCACCGTCTTCGCCCTCATCGGGCTGCAGCTCTGGGCGATCGTCACCGCGCCGGACATCGGCCGCCGGCCGGTGGTGCTCATCTCCGGGGCGGTGCTGCTCACCGTCATCCTCATCCGGCCGCTGTGGATCTTCCTGCTCAACGGGCTGGCCCGGCTGCTGCGCCGGTCCGGCGCGTTCGCCGACTGGCGCCCGCTGGCCGCCGTGTCCTGGGCGGGCATGCGCGGCGTGGTGTCCCTGGCGGCCGCCCAGACCCTGCCGCTGGACACGCCGTACCGGCCGCTGCTGCTGACCTGCACGATCGTGGTCATCCTGGGCACTCTGGTGGTGCAGGGGCTGAGCCTGCCGCGGGTGATCAGATGGCTGCATTTCCCCGGCGACCCGGCCGCCGAGATCGATGCCGAGCGGATGGCCGCGCGGGACGAGGCGAACCGGGCGATCGCCGATGCGGTGGAGTCCGACATCGCCCGACGGCAGCTGCCGGAGGACCAGGCCCGCCGGATGAGGCTGTGGGTGGAGACCCGGGACTGGCGCCGGCTGGCCGAACGCCGGTCGACGACGATCGACGAGACGGGGCGCGTCCTCGGCGGCATGGCCGACTGGAACCGCGAGATGATGCGGATCGAACGGGACGTCTTCGTGCAGCTGCGCAACTCCGGCCGGCTGTCCGAGGAGGTCATGCGGGAGGTCGAGTACGGGCTCGATCTCGAAGAGGCCCTCCTGGACCAGCGCACCGAGGCGATGTCCGGTCACCTCGATCAGCTTCGCGGCCAATCGGATGATGACCCGAATGGCGCATCGCCGACATAGCGGTCTGGCACCCTGGTGGGCATGACTGACCCGGGCGCCGCAGTGGCGCGACCGGCGGGGCGCGCCCGGTGAAGGCCCGCGTCCGCCGCCTCGTGAACACCAGGCCGCGCAAGATCACCGCACTCGTCCTCGTCGCCGTCGTCGTGCTCGCGCTCGTCTGGATCGCCTGGCCGACTCCGGCCCCGACGCCGGTGGCGACCCGGGACGTCACGATCACCGCCCCGGGCGGTCCCGGGGTCGACGAACCGGTCCAGCTCGACGCCACCGTCTACCTGCCGCAACGCACGCCCGCGCCGGCGATCATCATGGCGCACGGCTTCGGCGGGTCGAAGCTGTCGGTCGACGCCGACGCGCAGGACGCCGCCCGGAACGGGTTCGTGGTGTTGGCCTACTCGGCCCGCGGCTTCGGCCGCTCCACCGGACTGATCGGCCTGGACTCCCTGGACTACGAGATCCCCGACGCCCGGGCGATCGTGGACTGGCTGGCCCAGCAGCCGGAGGTGCAGCTCGACGCGCCCGGCGATCCGCGGGTCGGCGTGACCGGCGGTTCGTACGGCGGCGCGCTGTCGCTGATGCTGGCGGGCACCGACCCGCGGGTCGACGCCGTCGTGCCGCTGATCACCTGGAACGACCTGGAGCAGTCGTTGTTCCCGAATGCGCAGGCCACCGCGGCCGACCTGGCCGCGCCGACGCCGGCCGCCGCGGAGGGCGTCGACGACGGCGTGTTCAAGAAGTTCTGGACGTCGACGCTGATGGCGTCGGTGACCACGGGGGCCGCGCTGTCCGCGACGGGGGTCGCCCAGGGCGACACCGGTGACAGCAACTTCGTCCGTCGGGGCACCGGCGGAGGCACCTCCTCGGCCGCGCCGAGCCCGTCCGACTCGCCGGGCTCGTCCGACTCGTCCGGCGGCACCACCGGGCCGGACACCGGCGCCTCGGGCATCTCCCCGGAGGCGGCCGCCGCGGCCCTGGCCGGCAGTTGCGGCCGGATGATGGTGCAGCTGTGCGCCGGGTACGCCCAGGCGGCCCAGACCGGCCGGATCGGTCCCGAGTTCTCGGCGCTGCTGGCCCGGTCCAGCCCGGCCGCCGTGGTCGGCAACATCACCGCGCCGACGCTGCTGGTGCAGGGCGAGAAGGACACCCTGTTCCCGCTGTCCGAGGCCGACGCGAACGCCCGGGCCATCGCCGCCAACGGCACCACCGTGGCCGTGACCTGGTACAACGGCGGCCACGACGGCGGCAGCACCCCGGACGCGGCGACCCAGGCGCGGATCACCCAGTGGTTCCAGTACTACCTGGCCGGCAGCGGGCCGGCACCCTCGACCGCGTTCCGCTACACCGTGGACGGGCCGATCAGCGACACCGGCAGCGCCCGCAGCCGCACGCTCGAGGTGCCCGAGTATCCCGGTCTGGTCGCCGGCACCAGCACCGAGCGCGCGCCGATCGCGCTGACCGGCGGGCCGCAGTTCGTGGTGAACCCGCCGGGGGCCGCGCCGGCGTCCATCTCCAGCCTGCCCGGCATCTCCGGGCTGGCCTCCACGGCGCTGTCGACGTTCGCCGGCGGCCTGCCGGGCCAGACCGCGCGGTTCGCCTCGGCCCCGTTCGACACGCTCACCGTGCTCGCCGGCACGCCCCGGGTGACCATCGACGTCACCCGGCTCCCGGTTCCGGGGACCGTGGCCCAGGCGGTCGAAAGCACCGACGAGGGCATCGTGCTGTACGGGTCGATCGCCAAGGTCTCCCCCGGCGGCGTGCGATCCACCGTCGGCGGGGTCGCCCCCATCCGGCTGCCCGAGACGGCCGCCGGTCAGACCCAGACCGTGACGGTGAGCCTGCCCGCGGCGGCCCTGCAGATCGAGGCCGGGTCGACGCTGGAGGTCGGGTTCTCCACGACCGACCAGGCCTACGCCGGCCCGACCGCGCCGGCCGCCTACCGGATCGCGCTGGCGGCGGACGCCGCCGGGTCCGCCGGCGGGGTGGCGGGGGTGACCGCGGTCAGTGCGCCGGAGGTCGGCGGCGACCGCGTCTCGGCGTCGGAAATCCCGGTGTTCCAGCTGATCGGCCTCATCGTGCTGGCCGTGCTGCTGATCCTCGCGCTGGTCCTGGGCGGCCGCGTCCGCTCCGGTCGCGCGGACGTCGACCCCGCCCTGGTCGACGTGCCACTGGCGATCAAGCACCTCGGGAAGTCCTACCCCGGCGGGGTCAAGGCCGTGACCGACGTCAGCTTCGAGGTCAAGGCCGGGCAGGTGCTGGGCCTGCTCGGCCCGAACGGCGCCGGCAAGACCACCACGCTGCGGATGGTGATGGGTCTGATCACGCCGACCGAGGGCGAGATCCGGGTGTTCGGGCACCGGGTCCGGCCGGGTTCGCCGATCCTGTCCCGGATCGGCAGCTTCGTCGAGGGTTCCGGCTTCCTGCCGCACCTGTCCGGCCGGGCCAACCTGGAGTTGTACTGGAAGGCGACCGGCCGCCCCGCGCAGGACGCCCACCGGGCCGCGGCGAGGGCCAACGCCAACCTGGGCACGGCGGTCGACCGCAGGGTCCGGACCTACTCGCAGGGCATGCGGCAGCGGCTGGCGATCGCGCAGGCGATGCTGGGGCTGCCCGAGCTGCTGCTGCTGGACGAACCGACCAACGGGCTCGACCCGCCCCAGATCCACGCGATGCGGGAGGTGCTGCGGCGGTACGCCGCGACCGGGCGCACGGTGCTGGTCTCCAGCCACCTGCTCTCGGAGGTCGAGCAGACCTGCACCCACGTCGTCGTCGTGCACCTGGGCCGCACCATCGCCGCGGGCACGGTGAGCGAACTGGTCTCGACGTCCGGCGAGATGGTCTTCGACGTCGACGACCGGGACGCCGCCGAGCGGGTGCTGCGGACCATGGCCGGCGACGTGGAGCGGACCGAGGCCGGCCTGCAGGCCGACCTGGGTCGGACCCCGCCGGACGAGGCGGTCGCCGCCCTGGTCGCGGCCGGGGTCGCGGTGCGCTCGGCCGCTCCCCGGAACCGGCTGGAGGACGTCTTCCTGGCGATGGTCGACGCCTCGGGTGCGGCCGGGTCGTCCAGCGACCACCCGCTGGCCCCGGACCGGCCGGCCGCGGGGCCTCCACCACCTCCGGACGGCGATCGGACGCCCGTCCCCAGCCAGCCGGGAGGCAGCGCATGAGCGCCGGGCGGGCGGGCGGGTTCGAGTCCGCACCGAGTCATCAACACCCCCATGTCGGCGTCCGCGCCGACGGCACCGAGCTCGCGAGGTGCCTCGGAAGGACGGCGTCATGAGCGAGGCCCGCCGAGCGAATCATCAACACCCCCATGTCGGCG
>NZ_JBMDXT010000040.1:0-16076 GCF_048594475.1 Nakamurella sp.
GTTCGGGCCCAGGGCCAGGAAGAACGCCGGAATGCCGATGGTGACGGCCGAGACCAGGGTCAGGTGCCGGGGCAGGAACGGGAACGGCAGGGTGAACAGGGCCGCGGTGATGATGGCGATCAGGCTCATCACGTTCTTCGCGACGAACAGGTTCGCCACGCGTTCGACGTTGCCGATCACCCGGCGGCCCTCGGCCAACACCTTGGGCATGTGCGAGAACCGGCCGTCGAGCAGCACCAGCTGGGCGACCGCCTTCGTCGCCTGCGCGCCGTTGCCCATGGCCACGCCGATGTCGGCGTCCTTGAGCGCCAGCGCGTCGTTGACCCCGTCCCCGGTCATCGCGGCGACATGCCCGTTGCGCTGCAGCGCGTTGACCAGCGCCCGCTTCTGCTCGGGCGAGACCCGGCCGAACACCGTCGTCCGCTCGACCAGCTCCCGCAGTTCGTCGGGGTCCTCGCCGATCGTCCGGGCGTCGACCACGGCATCGGCCGGGACGTCCAAGCCGACCCGGCGGGCGATCGCGGCCACCGTGGTCGGGTTGTCGCCGGAGATGATCTTGATCGCGACGCCCTGGTCCTTGAAGTAGTTCAGGGTGTCCTCGGCGTCCGGGCGGACCTGCTCGGTCAGCGTCACCAGGGCCACCGGACGCATGCCCGGCGGCAGTTCCTGGCCGTGCAGCTCGGCGTCCGCGCGGCCCAGCAGCAGGACCCGGCGCCCGGTCGCGGCCAGCTCGGCCACCCGTTCGCGCAACGGGTCGTCGGCGGCCAGCAGCACGTCGGGCGCGCCGAACACCAGGGCGCCGCGGCCGGCGAACGAGGCGGCACTCCACTTGCGGGCGGAGTTGAACGCGATGGTGGTCTGCCGGTCCCAACCGGTGGGGGCGGGCAACGCGGCGGCCAGCGCCTTGAGGGTGCCGTTGGCGTTCGGGTCGTCGGCCAGCGCGCCGAGCGCCTCGCGCACCTGATCGGCCGACATGTCGCCGCCGGGCACCGGTTCGCAGTCCTCGTAGACGATGTCGCCGACGGTCAGCGTGCCGGTCTTGTCCAGGCAGACCACGTTGACCCGGGCCAGCCCCTCGACCGCCGGGAGTTCCTGCACGAGCACCTGCTGCCGGGTCAGCTGCACCGCGGCCAGCAGGAACGCCACCGAGGTCAGCAGCACCAGGCCCTCGGGCACCAGCCCGACGAGCCCGCCGGTGGACCGGATGACGACCTGCTGCCAGCCCTGGTCGCCGATCGCGCGCCACTGCGACCACAGCTGCAGCGGCAACGCGATGACGATGATCCAGGTGATGTACTTGAGCAGGGTGTTGACCGACTCCTGGATCTCCGAGCGGGTCTTGGTGAACTTCTTGGCCTCGGCGGCGATCTTGTTGATGTAGGCGTCGTGGCCGACCGCGGCAGCCGGGAACCGGCCGGTGCCGGCGACCACCGTCGTCCCGGACCGCACCGCGTCGCCGGCCGCCTTGGGGATCGGATCGGCCTCGCCGGTGAGGTTGGACTCGTCGATCTCGAGCCCGGAGCTGGACAGCATGACGCCGTCGGCCGGCACCTGATCGCCGGTGCGCAGCTCGATCAGGTCGTCCAGCACGACCTCGCCGGTGGGGATCTCGACGAGCTCGCCGTCCCGGATCACCCGGGTGGTGGGGGCGTTGAGCAGGGCCAGCCGGTCCAGCTTCCGCTTGGCCAGGTACTCCTGCACGATGCCGATCGCCGAGTTCACGATCAGCACGACGCCGAACAGGCCGTCCGCCAGCGACCCGGTGATCACGATCAGCACGAACAGCGCACCCAGGATGGCGTTGAACCGGGTGAAGACGTTGGTCTTGACGATCACCCACAGCGAGCGGGACGAGGCCTGGTCGGTGTGGTTGACCTGCCCGTTCGCGACCCGTTGGGCGACCTGTTGCGCGCTCAGGCCCCGCTCGGGGTCAGTCGCGGCCGGGCCGCTGCCGACGTCGGTCGATTCCGGAGTCACGCTCACAGGCAACACTGTGACAGATGGCACCGACACCGGTCAGGTGAGTTCTGCGCACCCACGGTGTTGACTGATCGTCGATGACGCTCACAGTCCTGCGCAACGGCCGGGTGCACACCGCGGCCGACCCCGAGGCCACCGCCCTCGCGATCACCGACGGCACCATCAGCTGGGTCGGGGGCGAGCACGCCGTCGACACCGCGGGCCGACCGGACCGGGTCGTCGACCTGGCCGGCGCGTTGGTCGTGCCCGGCTTCGTGGACGCGCACGTGCACACCCTGGACGCCGGGTTGGCGCTGACCGGGCTGGACCTCACCGGCGCCCGTTCCCTCGCCCACTGCCTGCAGCTCGTGCGGGAGCACGCCGCCGGCCATCCCGATGGCGTGCTCTGGGGCCACGGGTGGGAGGACACCCGGTGGCCCGAGCGTCGCCCGCCGACCCGGGCCGAACTGGACGAGGCGGTCGGTGGCCGGCCGGCCTACCTGTCCCGGATCGACGTGCACTCCGCGCAACTGTCCACCGCACTCGCCGTCGCCGTGACCGACCGGCCCGCGGGCTGGTCGGACACAGGCCCGGTCACCCGGCTCGCGCACGCCGCCGTCCGCGCCGCCGCGCGCGACCTGCTCACCGCCGCCCAGCGCCGCGCCGCGCACCTGGCGTTCCTGGGCACCTGCGCCGGGCACGGGGTCGTCGAGGTGCACGAGTGTGCCGCCGACGGCCCGTCCGGGCTGGCGGACCTGCGCGCGCTGCTCGACCTGGACGGACCGATCCCGGTCCGCGGCTATCTCGCCCGGGCGGTCGGCTCGGCCGAGGAGGCCAGGGCCGCGCTGGCCGAGACCGGGGCGCACGCCCTGGGCGGGGACCTCGTCGTCGACGGCGCCATCGGCTCCCGGACCGCGTCGCTCACCCGGCCGTACACCGACGCCCCGGGCAATCACGGGGCGCGCTACCTGTCCGACGAGCAGATCGTCGAGCATCTGGTCGCGTGCACCGCGGCCGGGGTGCAGGCCGGCTTCCACGCCATCGGCGACGACGCCGTCTCGGCCGTCGGCCGGGCCATGCTGGCGGCCGCCGAGCGGCTGGGGGAGCACGCCACCGTCCGGTTGGCGGCCTGCGCCCACCGCGTCGAGCACGCCGAGATGGCCGACGCCGACGCGATCGCCGCGTTCGCCCGGACCGGCGCGGTCGCCAGCATGCAACCGATGTTCGACGCCGCCTGGGGCGGGCCGGACGGGCTCTACACCCACCGGCTCGGGGCCGATCGGGCCGCGCCGATGAACGACTTCGCCCGGCTCGCCGCGGCCGGGGTGGCGCTGGCCTTCGGCTCGGACGCACCGGTGACTCCGGTCGGGCCGTGGGCCGCCGTGCGGGCCGGCGTGCACCATCGCACCCCGGGCAGCGGACTCTCACCGCGCGGAGCGTTCACCGCGCACACCCGGGGCGGTCACCGGGCCGCCGGCCGGACGGACCGGGAGGTCGGCACGATCACGCCCGGCGCCCCGGCCCACCTGGCCGTCGTGCAGGCGGGAGAGCTGGCCCGGCCGGCGGCCGATCCGTCCGTCGCCCGCTGGTCCACCGACCCCCGGTCCCGGGTGCCGTTGCTGCCCGATCTGACGCCCGGTGCCGACCTGCCGGTCACTCTGGCCACCCTCGTCGGCGGCCGCGTCGTCTTCGACACCGGCGTCTTCGAGTAGGGCGCATCGGCCATTGCGGTGGCGCCGCGGACAGCCTGACGTCCATGACGCGACGGTGGTCCGGGGTCCGCGAAGGCGGAGCGACGCCGGTCGCGGACGTTCGGCCCACCTGGGCCGGCGGATGCTCCGCGGCGAGCCGATCCCGGTCCGCAGCCGATCCCGGTCCGCAGCTCGATCCGATCGTCAGCCCGATCCGGATCCGGCGCCGCCGGCCCGGTCGAGCTGAGCGGCCAGCGCCGCGCGGGCCCCGTCGAGGTGGGCCCGCATCAGGTCGGTCGCGCGATCCACGTCGCCGGCCCGCAGGGCGGCCAGTACCGCGTCGTGCTCGGCGACGATCCGGTCCCGGCCCAGGGCGGTGCGCGACTGGACCATCGACAAGTGGATCTCGCCGGTCAGGGTCAGGTAGATCCGGGAGAGTCGGGGGCTGCCGACCGCGTCGCACAGCGCCCGGTGGAATCGCAGGTCGGCCTCGACGAAGTCGGAATGCCGGGCGTCGGCGGGCATCGCGGCCAGGTCGCGGACGGCGGCGGCGACCGGATCGGGGATCGGCCGGCCGGCGAGCCGGCGCACCACCTCCAGTTCCACCGGCATCCGGACCAGGAACAGGTCGTCCACGTCGGCCCGCGACAGGGTGGGCACCTGCGCGGAGCGGTGCGCCTCCCGGCGGAGCAGGCCCTCGGCGACCAGCGCGGCGATCGCGGCCTTGGCCGTGGGGCGGGACACCTCGTACTCCGCGGCGACGTCGGTCTCGCCCAGGCCGACCCCGGGGTCGATCTGGCCGTCCAGCACCTTGGCCCGCAACGACGCCGTCAGGGCGTCCACCACGGACACGGTGCGCAGTCCCTTCACCGGCCTCCGCTCCCGTTCACCGCGCCGCCCGGATCGCTTCCGGAGCGCTCCCGGATCCATCCGGAACCGCTCGCAATGTACCGATGGCGCGTCTGCCCGTCCATCAAACTGATTGACATACGTGTGTACTTGTCTTACAAAAGAGCGCAGGGCCGGTCTCGGAGGGCGAGAACCTGCCTTGTTCGGCCCGGCGACGGTCGGCAGGCTGGCGGACGGCAGCCGGTCCCGCCGGGCGCCGGACGGACCTGTCGTGCACGCCGGAACCGACGAAATGGTGAGCTGATGTCGATCGCAACGAGGCAATCGAGCGGGACGCACGGTGGAGTTCGCAGTGGGGGCGCCGGTCCTGCGTCCCTGCTGCCGCCCGTGGACCCGGGGCTGCTGGACGCCCTGCAGCACGCCCTGCCCGGCCCCGGGCAGCTCCGGACCCGGGCCCTGGACCGGCTCGCCCTCGGGCACGACGCCTCGCACTACTTCCTGACCCCGACCGCCGTCGTCACCCCGCGCGACGCCGCCGATGTCGGCCGGCTGCTGCAGGTCAGCGCCGCCCGGGGCGTGCCGTTGACGTTCCGGTCCGGCGGCACCAGCCTGTCCGGCCAGGCCGGGACGGACGGCATCCTGGTCGACACCCGCAAGCACTTCCGCGACATCGAGATCCTGGACGACGGGGCCCGGGTCCGGGTCGGCCCGGGCGCCACCGTGCGGCAGGTCAACGCCCGGCTGGCCCGCCTCGGCCGCAAGCTCGGGCCCGACCCGGCCAGCGAGATCGCCTGCACCCTCGGCGGGGTCGTCAACAACAACTCCAGCGGCATGGCCTGCGGCACGGTGCAGAACACCTACCGGACGCTGGAGTCGCTAATCCTGGTGCTGCCCAGCGGCACCGTCATCGACACGGGTGCGGCGGACTCCGACGACAGACTGCGGGCCACCGAGCCGGCGCTGTACGAAGGGCTGGCGACCCTGCGGGACCGGGTGCGCGGCAACGCCGAGTCGGTGCGGATCATCGAGCGCCAGTTCTCGATGAAGAACACCATGGGGTACGGGCTGAACTCGCTGGTGGACCACACCCGGCCGGTGGACATCCTGACCCACCTGATCATCGGCAGCGAGGGCACGCTGGCGTTCGTCGCCTCCGCGGTCTTCCGCACGGTGCCGCTCCTGCGGCACGCGATGACCGGGCTGCTGGTGTTCGAGCACCTGTCCGGCGCGACCGGGTCGCTGCCCGCCCTCGTCTCGACCGGCCCGGCCACCATCGAGCTGCTGGACGCCACGTCACTGCGGGTCGCCCAGTCCGACCCGGCCTGCGACGAGATCATCCGCCGGATCACGGTGGACAAGCACGCGGCCCTGCTGGTCGAGTACCAGGCGGACTCGGCCGAGGCCGTCACCGACCTGGCCGCCCAGGCGGGAGCGGTGCTGCGGTCCATCCCGGTCGCCGGCCCGGCCGAGCTGACCGCCGACCCGCGGGCCCGGGCCCGGCTGTGGCACACCCGCAAGGGTCTGTACACGACGGTCGCCGAGGCCCGGCCGTCCGGCACCACCGCCCTGCTGGAGGACATCGTCGTCCCGGTGCCGTCCCTGCTCGCCACCTGCGAGCAGCTCATCGAGCTGTTCGGCAAGCACGGGTACACCGACAACGTCATCTTCGGCCACGCCAAGGACGGCAACATCCACTTCATGCTCACCGAGCAGCTGGGCGAGGGTGGGGACCTGCGGCGGTTCGCCGACTTCACCGAGGACATGGTCGACGTGGTGCTGGCCAACGGCGGCAACCTCAAGGCCGAGCACGGGACCGGCCGGATCATGGCTCCGTTCGTCCGCCGCCAGTACGGTGACGAGCTGTACGACGTGACGGTGCAGATCAAGCGGCTGTTCGATCCCGCCGGCCTGCTCAACCCGGGCGTCATCGTCACCGACGACGACCAGGCCCACATGCGCGACCTGAAGGTCACCCCGACCGTCGAGCAGGAGGTCGACCGCTGCGTCGAGTGCGGCTACTGCGAGCCGGTCTGCCCCAGCCGCGACCTGACGACCACGCCACGGCAACGCATCGTCCTGCGCCGGGAGATGGAACGGGCCCGGGCGGCCGGCGACACCGCGCTGCTGGCCGAGCTGGAGGCCGAGTACGTCTACGACGGCGTGCAGACCTGCGCGGTCGACGGGATGTGCTCGACCGCCTGCCCGGTCCTGATCAACACCGGCGACCTGGTCCGCCGGCTGCGGGCCGAGACGGTGAACCGGACGGCGGCCAAGGGCTGGTCCTTCGCGGCCAAGCACTGGGCGGCCACCACCCGGATCGCCGGCACCGCGTTGACCGTCGCGGACAAGACCCCGACGGCGCTGATCGCGGGGCCCAACGAGCTGGGCCGCCGGGTCGTCGACCCGGATCTGCTGCCGCTGTACTCGGCCGAGCTGCCCGGCGGCGGCCCGCAGCGCCATCCGGGGACGGCCACGGGTGACGCCCGGTTCGTCTTCTTCAGCGCGTGCGTCGGCACCATGTTCGGGCCGGCCGACGGGGGACCGGGCGCGCGAGCGGCCTTCGTCCGGCTGTGCGAGCGGGCCGGCATCCCGTTCAGCTACCCGCCCGACCTGCCCGACCTGTGCTGCGGGACGCCCTGGAAGTCCAAGGGGCTCAAGGACGGCTACCGGACGATGGTCCGCAAGGTGCTGCCCCGGCTGTGGGCGGCGTCCCGGCAGGGTGAGCTGCCCATCGTCTGCGACGCCTCGTCCTGCACCGAGGGCCTGCGGCACATGCTGGAGAGCGAGGCGGCCGCCGGCCACTTCCCGGGCCTGCGCATCGTGGACGCGACCGCGTACGTCGCCGAGCACGTGCTGCCCGCCCTGGAGATCCGGCGGCGCAAGGAATCGATGGCGCTGCACCCGACCTGCTCGTCGACCCAGTTGGGCCTCAACGACACCCTGGCCGCGGTCGCCGCCGCCGTGGCCGAGTCGGTGACGGTGCCCGTGGCCTGGGGCTGCTGCGCGTTCGCCGGCGACCGCGGCCTGTTGCACCCGGAGCTGACCGCGTCGGCCACCGCGGGGGAGGCGCGGGAGGTCGACGGGGGATCCTTCGACTCCTACGCGTCCTGCAACCGCACCTGCGAACTGGGCCTGACCCGGGCGACCGGGCACGAGTACCAACACCTGCTGGAGGTCGTCGACTGGGCCAGTGCGCCCTGAACCGGCGGTCCGACACCGTCCGGCGACCGAACGCCGGGCACACGGGTTTTGTCCGGACCCGCCACTACAGTGACGCCGTGGCCCAGCCGACCGTGCACCGATCGACCCCGCCGCCGCCGGCGCGGCCGGGCCGGCGGGCGCGGGGGACCGCCCGGCTGACCGGGTGGCGGCAGTCCCTGCTCGGGTCCGGCGGCCTGCGCATCCTGGCCGCGGCGGCCGGCGGGTTCGCGCTGTACGGATCGTTCGCGCCGTCCACCCTGTGGTGGCTGGCCGTGGTCGGGTTCGCCCTGCTCGGGCTCGCCCTGGACGGCCGCAGCTGGCGCGCCGGCCTGGGGCTCGGCTTCGTCTTCGGCCTGACGTTCTACGTCCCGCTGCTCTCGTTCACCAACATCTACGTCGGCGACCTGCCCTGGTACGCGCTGTCCGTCGCCGAGGCGGTGCTCACCGCCCCGGCCGGCGCGCTGATCGCCGCGGCGTCCCGGCGGCTGCCGCTCTGGCCGGCCTGGGCGGCCGCCGCCTGGCTGACCGGCGAGGCCCTGCGCGGGCGGTGGCCGTTCGGCGGCTTCCCCTGGGGCGGGGTGGCGTTCTCGCAGCCGGACGGTCCGCTGCTGCCGGCGGCCTCCCTGCTGGGCTCGGCCGGGCTGGCCTTCCTGACCGCGCTGGCCGGGTTCGCCGTGGCCGCCCTGCTGCGGGCGCTGGTCCCGCTGCCGCCGGGCCGGTCCCGGCCGCCCTGGCGCTCCGTCGCCGTCCTGGGCTCGCTCGGACTGCTGGTGCTGCCGGTGGTGCTCGGGGTCGCCGGCCGGTGGACCGTGCAGCACGGGACGGACGCCCCGACGGCCACCATCGCCGTCATCCAGGGCAACGTCCCGCGCCCGGGGCTGGACTTCAACGCCGAGCGGCGCGCCGTGCTCGATCTGCACGCGGCGCAGACCCACCGGCTGGCCGACGACGTCCGTGCCGGCCGGGCCCCGGCCCCGACGCTGGTGGTCTGGCCGGAGAACTCGACCGACATCGACCCGTACCTCAATGCGGACGCCAACGCGGTCATCTCCGACGCGGCCGCCGACATCGGCGTGCCGATCCTGGTCGGCGCGGTCGTGCAGGGCACGCAGCCGGGCGACCTGTACAACATGGGCATCGTCTGGGACCCGGTCACCGGTCCCGGCGACACCTACACCAAGCTGCACCCGATGCCGTTCGGCGAGTACATCCCGTTCCGCTCGTTCTTCCGGCTGTTCTCCGACAAGGTCGACCTGGTCCGCGGCACCTTCCTGCCCGGTGGGCACCCGGGCAACCTGGACATCGACGGGGTGCCCGTCGGCGACGTCATCTGCTTCGAGGTGGTGTTCGACGACCTGGTCCGCGACGTCGTCGAGGGCGGCGCCCAGGTCCTGGTCGTGCAGACCAACAACGCCACCTTCGGCTACACCGACGAGACCTACCAGCAGCAGGCGATGAGCCGAGTCCGCGCCGTCGAGCACGGTCGTGAGGTGCTCATCTCCTCGACCAGCGGGGTCTCCGCCGTGATCCGGCCCGACGGCACCGTCGAGTCGTCGATCCCGCTGTTCACGCCGGGTTACCTGACCCCGACGGTGCCGCTGATCGCGGCGACGACCCCCGGTACGGTGCTCGGTGCGCCGCTGGAGTGGTTGCTCGCCCTGGTCACCCCGGTGGCGTTGGCCTTCCTGGTCCTGCGGGACCGCCGGCGCCGCCGGGCAATCCCCGGACCGCCGGCAACCGAGGGCGCCCCCCGCGCGTCGACCGCGGTGGCACCTGAACCCAGCACCACGACATCCAGCGTCACGAGCACCACAGCGAACACGACAGCGAGCACCGGTGGCCCGGCTACCGGCATTTCCCGGGAGGACCGCACACCGTGAGCCCGAAAGGCGACCCGACGCCGCACTTCGACCTCGACGAGACGCCCGGCGATCGGGTGCTGGTGATCATCCCCACCTACGACGAGCGCGAGAACCTGCCGCTGATCCTGGAGCGGCTGTTCGCCGCGGTCCCGACCGCCCACGTGCTGGTCGCGGACGACGGCAGCCCGGACGGCACGGGAGAGGTCGCCGACGAGTGGGCGGCCCGGGACGAGCGGGTGAACGTGCTGCACCGCACGGAGAAGGCGGGCCTGGGGGCCGCGTACATCGCCGGCTTCGGGTGGGGGCTGGATCATGGGTACGACGTGCTGGTCGAGATGGACGCGGACGGGTCGCACCCGCCGGAGCAGCTGCCCCGGCTGCTGGACGCGCTGCAGCACGCCGACCTGGTGCTGGGCTCGCGGTACGTGCCCGGCGGGAAGGTCGTCAACTGGCCCAAGCACCGCGAGTGGCTCTCCCGCGGGGGCAACCTGTACTCGCGCCTGGCCCTCGGGGTCCGGATCTACGACATCACCGGCGGTTACCGCGCGTACCGGGCCACCGTCCTCAAGGCGCTGGCCCTGGACGAGGTCGCCTCGACCGGCTACTGCTTCCAGGTCGACCTGGCCTGGCGCACCGTCCGCGCCGGGTTCCGGGTCGCCGAGGTGCCCATCACGTTCACCGAGCGGCAGATCGGCACGTCCAAGATGAGCGGCAACATCGTCCGGGAGGCGCTGCTGAAGGTGACCGTGTGGGGGGCCGCCCACCGCTGGCAGCAGGTCACCGGACTGTTCCGCCGCCGCTCGCGCTGACCCCGGCGGGTCGACCGGACCCGCAGACGACGAACGCCACCGGCCCGTGCGGGCCGGTGGCGTTCGTCGTGTGCTGGGTCAGGAGGCGGTGCGACGGGCCTTGAGCTCGGCGAGCCGCTCGTTCAGGATCTCCTCGAGTTCCTCGATCGACCGGCGCTCCAGCAGCATGTCCCAGTGGGTCCGCGGCGGCTTGGCCGCCTTGCCCTCCGGCACCGAGCCGTCGACCAGGGTGGACGACAGGCCGTGCATCCGGCAGTCCCAGACGGACGGCACCTCGGCGTCGTCGGCCATCGGGACGGTGAACTCGTGGTCGCGGGGGCAGCGATAGGTCGCCGTGCGACGAGGCGCCAGATCGTGATTCCGATCGGCCTCGTAACTGGTCGAGCCCAGGCGACTTCCGCGCAGGACACGGTCGGCCATGGTGTTCCTTCCTTGCTGGGTGGTGCCTAGCTGGTGGTGCCAAGCTGGGTGGTGCGAGCGGGTGGAGCAGCCCACCGGTGACCGCCGACGGCGGCCGGGTGGATTCTGGTCGTCACACCGACGGCGAGTCCGAGACGGGCTCCTACCGGTGAGTAACGCTGATCGTCGGCGTTTCGTTCCCTTCGCGGTTGATGAGTTTCGCACTGCTACCGACACTCCGTGTACCCACGACTCGGGTGGGTGCCGGGTACTACTTGTACCGCGACCGGGTGGTGCGTGGACGCACCGTTCCACCGGCCGGCAGCCTTTTTCACTACTTCGAGACGCATCAGGGGCCCGTCGGTCACGGCACGCGGCCGGGAAAATCGGCAACGATGTCGCGTCACCCGCCGTGACCGGCCCCGGCCCGGTCCGGTCCGTCCGTGTCCGGTCCGTTGGTGTCCGGTCCGTCGGCGTCCGGTCCGTCTGTGTCCGGTTCCTGGGCGTCCGGTTCCTGGGGGCCGAGCCGGCCGGCGCGGTAGTGGCGCCGGCACAGCACCCGGTAGGCCGGGGCGCCGCCGTCCGGATCGGGACCGGGGGCCACCGGATCCCCGGTGTCGGCGATGACGATGGTCGGGCCCTCCCGGGTGATCCGGCCGCCGAGCAGCCGGGCGTTGAACCGGCCGGGCCGGCCGCACCAGCAGAGCACCTCGACCTGCACGGGGGCGATCCGGTCCGCGATCTCGAACAGCCGCGCGGAGCCGGGGAACAGCCGGCTGCGGAAGTCGGTGGCGATGCCGAAGGCGAAGACCTCGATCTCACGCTCGTCGGCGGCCAGGGCCAGCTGGTCGACCTGCGCCGGCGTCAGGAACTGCGCCTCGTCGACGACGACGTAGTCCACCGCGCCGGTCGCCGCGGCCGCGTCGAGGACAGCGGTGAGGTCCAGGTCGTCCGTCACCTCCAGGGCCGGGCTGCTCAGGCCGATGCGGGAGCTGATCCGGGCCGGGCCCGACCGGTCGAACCGGGTGAGCAGGACCCCGCGGCGACCCTGCCGGACCTGGTTGTCGTGGATCTGCAGGGCCAGGGTCGACTTGCCGCAGTCCATCGGGCCGTAGAAGAACCGCACGCTGCCCGACGGGATCCGCCTCACCAGGCCCCGCGTTCGGCCAGCACGCGGCGCAGCACGTCCGGCCGGTCCGACATCAGCCCGTCGACCCCGAGGTCGAGCAGCCGCCGCATCTGCGCCTCATCGTCGATGGTCCACACGTGGACCTCGACCCCCGCCCGGTGGGCGGTGGCCAGGAACGCCTCGGTGACGATCGTCACCCGCGAGAATGCCACCGGCACCTGTGCGGCGACCGCCGGCGTGCGGAACCCCCGCCGCAGCCGTGCGGCGCCGACCAGGCGGAACACCTCCCGCGGGCCCATCGAGGTCGCCACCCGCGGCCCGACCGCGGCCCGCAGCGCGGCCAGCCGGCGGTCGGAGAAGGAACCCAGGCAGACCCGGTCCCTGGCACCGGTCCGCCGGATCAGGTCGGCCAGGGGCCCGACCGCCGGATCGGCCTTCGCGTCGATGTTGAAGCGCGCGTCCGGGAACTCCTCGAGCAGGTCGCCCATCAGCGGGATCGGATCGGTGCCGCCGATCCGCGCCTGCCGCACCTGGGCCCAGGGCAACGCGGCGATCTGTCCCTGCCGGTCGGTGACCCGACCCAGCGTCAGATCGTGGAAGGCGACCAGCTCGCCGTCGCTGGTCGCGTGCACGTCGGTCTCCAGGTACCGGAAGCCCTCGTCGTAGGCGCGCCGGAACGCGGCCATCGTGTTCTCCCGGCCGGCCAGGTCGCCGATGTGCCAGCCGCGATGGGCGAACGCCCGGGGCGGGTCGGAGTCGAGGTACGCCGTCACGGGCGACAGTCTGGCACGGCGCCCGGCGCGCTCCGGCCGCTCGGACAAACCCTTACCCTCAACCTGAGGTCGAGAGTATGTCAGCGGGCCGGTGGGCTGCTGTCCAGGAATGCCAGGACGGCGAGCACCCGGCGGTTGTCGTCCTCGCTCTGCTCGAGGGCGAGCTTGCCGAAGATCGAGTTGGTGTGTTTGCCCACGGCCTTCTCGGTGATGAACATCGCCGCCGCGATGGCCGCGTTGGAACGGCCCTGCGCCATGTGTTCCAGGACCTCTCGCTCACGCGGGGTGAGCGAGGCGATCGGTGAGCTGTCGCGATGCCGCGCCAGCAGGGCGCCGATCACCTCGGGGTCCATCGCCGTCCCGCCCGCGGCGACCCGGCGCACCGCGTCGATGAACTGCCCGATGTCGGAGATGCGGTCCTTGAGCAGGTACCCGACCCCACCGGTGCCCTGGCCGAGCAGTTCCCGCGCGTACAGCTGCTCGACGTACTGGCTGACCACCAGCACCGGCAGCCCGGGGATCCGCTCCCGGGCGGCCAGGGCCGCGCGCAGGCCCTCGTCGGTGAACGAGGGCGGCAGCCGGACGTCGACCACGGCGATGTCCGGCCGGAGCTCGGTGATCGCCTTGAGCAGCGACGGCCCGTTGTCGACGGCGGCCACCACCTCGATCTCGTGGGCCTGCAGGATCCGCACGATGCCGTCGCGCAGCAACGCCAGGTCCTCGGCCAGCACGACCCGCATCCGCGCAGCCACCTCCGTCTCGGCCGGTCAGGCCGCGCTGGACACCCGGAGGACGCACGGCACCTTGACGGTGACGATCGTTCCACCACCGAGCGGGCTGGCCACCGACAGGGTGCCGTCGAATGCGGCCAGCCGGCGCTGCACCCCGGCCAGCCCGCCCTCGGCGGTCGCCTGGGCGCCGCCCACGCCGTCGTCGCCGACCATTGCGGTGAGCACGCCGTCCTCGTGCCGGATCCACACCCAGGTGTGCGCGGCGGCGGCGTACTTGGCGCTGTTGGTGAGCAGTTCGGCGACGGCGAAGTAGACGGCCGACTCGACCGGGGCCGGCGGCCGGCCGTCGAGCACGACGTCGGCCTCGACCGGCCGCGGGTGGGCCAGCGCGATGGCCTGCACCGCACCGCCGAGGCCGCGGTCGGCCAGCACCGGCGGGTGGATGCCGCGGACGAGGGACCGCAGGTCGGCCAGCGCGGTGGAGGAGGACTGCTGGGCCTCGGCGATCAGGCCGGCCGCCGCCACCGGGTCGCGGTCGATGAGTTCCCTGGCCAGGCCCAGGTTCATGCCCAGGGCGACGAGCTGGGCCTGGGCGCCGTCGTGCAGGTCCCGCTCGATCCGGCGCAGTTCGGCGGCCGAGTGGTCGACGCTGTCCTGCCGTGAGGTCTCCAACGCCTCGATGCGCTGCCGGAGCCGCTCGTCCTGCGGGGAGAGCAGCAGCCGGGTGATGCTCGCGTCCAGCCGCAGCAGCAGCGGCGACCCCCACCAGCCGATCGGCAGGAACGGGAACGACACGAGCGCGGTCAGTTGCAGGGCGAACCCGATCGTCAGGACCTCGAACAACCAGGCCAGATCCCGCCAGCCGGCCCGGTCGGTCAACCGGACGCGCAGCCGGACGAACAGGCCGCCGGGCAGCGGCGGCAGGTAGGGATCCAGGATGGGCTGGCCCAGGACCCGCCCGGCGAGCCGCCGATGCAGCCGCGCATACCACCGCAGGGTGGCCAGGAAGGCCAGCAGCAGGGGCAGCCCGAGCCAGACGATCAGCAGGCTGACCGCCACGATCCCGAACACCAGCAGCACCATGCCGACCACCCACAGGCCGACCAGGGCGAAGGCGATGCCGAACAGCTCCCACCGCCCCGCCGGTTGCGGATCGGGCAGACGCGGTTCGCTCATGGCCCAATTCTGGCCCGGGTCGGCCGCCGGAACAGTAGGGATAACCCCCCGATCGGCCCGGATCCCGGGCACCCGGCCGAGCCGTCCCGGTCGATCGGGTCGGGGCGATCAGGACGGGCGCGACCGCAGCACCAGCAGGCTGATCTCGGCGGGGGCGAAGACCCGGAACGGCGGGCCCCAGAACCCGGCGCCCCTGGTGGTGTAGAGCTGGGTCCGCCCGCCCGGCCGCGAGAGGCCCTGCAGCGCGCCCTGCTCGATCCGCACGATCAGGTGGAACGGCCAGATCTGACCGCCGTGGGTGTGCCCGGACAGCTGCAGGTCGACCCCGGCGGCGACGGCCGACCGGACCTGCTTGGGCTGATGGGCCAGCAGCACCACCGGCACCTGGTCCGGCAGGCCGGCGAGCGCGGCACCGAGGTCGGCGCCGTGCCCGGGCTGTCCGGATCCGGCCGCGGTCAGGTCGTCGACGCCGGCCAGGGCGAGCGCGGCCGCACCGCGCCGCAGCACCACGTGCCGGTTGTGCAGCACCGTCCAGCCCAGCTCGGCCATGTGCCGCACCCAGGGTTCGGCGCCCGAGAAGTACTCGTGGTTGCCGGTGATGTAGACCCGGGCCGACGTGGCCCGGACCGCCGCCAGCGGCGCCACCTGCCCGCGGCGCCGCTCGACCGACCCGTCGGCCAGGTCGCCGGCGTGTGCGACGACGTCCGGCGCCAGCCGGTTCACCGCCTCGACCAGCCGGGCCGACCAGCGGGCCCGGTCGATCGGCCCGTAATGGGTGTCGGCGAGCAGCACGACGCGGGTCCCGTCGAACGCGGGATCGAGCCGGTCCAGCACGATCTCGGTGCGCCGGACCCGCGGCACCCGCCGGGCCTGCCACATGCCCCACGACCCGAGGGCCACGACCACCACCAGCACGGCCGCCGCGGTCCACCGGGGCCCGGCCGGGCGCGGGCCGCCGGCGCCCCGCCGCCCGCCGGCGACGGCGCCCCCGATCACCGAGAAGCTGAACAGCAGCCAGACGACACCCAGCCCGGTGTCCCCGGCCACCGCCCACCGGTCGTCCGCCCGGCGCCCGTGGCCCCGGACCATGGCGACCGGCAGCAGGGCCGCGGCGGCCAGCACGGCGAGGGTGCCGGCCCACCCGACGGCCGCCGGCCACCCCGGGGCGAGCACCAGCACCCACCAGGGCACCGCGAACAGCAGGACCAGGACCGCGACGGCGACGAGCGCGAACGGGCCGGGCGGGCGACGCCGCCGGGTCGGGGCGGGCGCGGTCACCGCCGGGCGGGGTCGGACGTCGGGGCCGGGGGCGACCCGAGCAGCTCCGCCGCCGGTTCCGGGAGCCGGCACTGCAGCCGGTCGAGGTTGTCCAGGTAGAGCGCGGCCATCCACAGGCTCTGGCCGTCCGCGAGCAGGGTGGCCGGTCCCCGACCGGGCGGGGCGGCCGGTCCGGCGTGCGCCGTCCGGGCGATCGCCTGCCGGACGTCCTCGACCACG
>NZ_JBMDXT010000400.1:0-9438 GCF_048594475.1 Nakamurella sp.
GCTGCCCACGGCCAAGACGCTGTAGGCCCCCGCGTCCTCGCCGGCGGTCACCCCGGCCCCGGGGTGGGCCGCCGTCGCGCATTCCGGGATCGGTGGCCGGGAGCCGGCCGTCGTCATCGGCGCGCGGCCGGGTGCGGGGCGCGACCCGGCGGGGTGCGAGAGTCGCAGCCGGGCCGGGTGCGCCCCGGCCCGGCTGCGCGGGCGGCCGGCCTGAGCCGGCGGGAATCGGGGCGATCACGCCGACGACGTGCGCGATCCGCCAGGTCTCTGCGAGACGCCGCGGGAGCCGGTCGGAGCGGGCCGCACGGCGCCTTCCCCGCCTATCTCGCCGATCTCGACCGATGCGTCCGGGTCGGTGGCCGGGACCGGCCACCACGACCTCCGAGGTCCGGACGCCGGGGAACGGCGCCGGCCCGCGGCGGGCGGCCCCGGCGTGGGTGTCCGGTTCACCCGGTCGTGCGGTGGTCATGGCCGCAGACGGTACGGGTCGCGCCGGCGGCGAACCGGGGTTATCCACAATGCGCTGGTCGAGCCGGTGGCGGGGGAGTGATCGGCCGGTTGTGGGGAACGTCGCTCCGGACGCGACGGGCCGGTCCGGTCGGTTAGACTTCTCGGGTCCGGTCCTTGGTGGCCGGCTTCATGCACCCCGAAGGCTTGCCTCGGGGCCATGACGTCGAGCGGGTACAGCAGATCGAGCGGAAGGCCGTGCGTTCGTGGCAGAGATTCAGGTCCATCTGGTCGCCGTCGAGCGCGAGTTGTGGTCGGGCAAGGCCCAGCTCGTCGTCGCCCGGACCGTCGACGGCGACATCGGCGTGATGGCCGGACATTCCCCGCTGCTGGCGCAGTTGCGGGAGGGCTACGCGGCCCGGATCGTCGAGCCGAGCGGCAACGTCCTCGGTGTCGCCGTCCACGGCGGCTTCCTGTCGGTGACGAACGAGGGCGTCTCGATCCTGGCCGAGGACGCTCAGCTGTCCGACGAGATCGACGTGACGAAGGCGCGCGCGGCCTACGAGCGGGCCAGGTCCAGTGGCGGCGACTCGGCGGACACCGAGGCGGAACTGCGCCGGGCCCAAGCCCAGTTGCTTGCCACCGGCAACGAGATCTGACCGGCGTCGATCCGGCACGACCGAGATGGATTTTGCCTCGCTGGCCCAGTTACTTGGTCTGGCGGTGCTGGTTGTCGTCATCCTGTCCATCTCCGTCATCGCTTTGCGACGCTCCGTACTCATCCGGTCCGGCGCGATCGACGTCAGCTGGCGGTCGAACCTCCGCTCGGACGGCAACGGCTGGATCCTGGGCCAGGGCCGCTACCGCGGCACGGAGCTGCTGCTCTACCGGGCGTTCTCCCCGCTGCCCGGCGCGGCTCGCCGCGTGCGCCGGGAGTCGCTGACCCTGGGATCGCGCCGGCCGGCCGTGGGCACCGAGCCCGACCTGCTCCCGGTCAACGCGGTGATCGTGCGATGTACCGACGGCGGTCAGGAGGTGGAGCTGGCCCTGTCCGAGGAGGCCCTGACCGGTCTGCGGTCCTGGCTCGAATCCGTCCCGCCGGCGACCCGCTCGGTCCGCCTGTTCCATCGGGGCGTCCGCAAGTCCTGACCGCCCGCGGCGCGGTCGCGCCATCGCGCGCGACGCCGGCCGGTGCTATCCGCGCTGGCCGCCGGGCACCCACAGCACGTCACCGTCCGGATTGGCTACCCGGCCCAGGATGAACAGCAGGTCCGACAAGCGGTTGAGATAGGCCGCGGCGAGCGGGTTGCTGCCGTCCGGATCCACCTCGCGCAGGGCCCACGCGCTGCGTTCGGCCCGGCGGGCCACGGTCCGGGCGACGTGCAGCAGGGCGGCGGCTGCGGTCCCGCCCGGCAGGATGAACGAGTCCAGCGGCCGCAGGTCGGCGTTGAAGGTGTCGCAATCGGTCTCGAGGCGGTCGATGTAGTCCTGGGTGATCCGCAGCTCGTGCGGCGCCGCCGGCCGGTCCGCGTGGATCGGCGTCGCCAGGTCGGCCCCGAGATCGAACAGCTCGTTCTGCACGCGGCGGATCACCGACCGGACCTCATCGGCGGGGGCGCCGAGGGCCAGGACCACACCGAGCGCGGCATTCGTCTCGTCGCAGTCCGCGTAGGCCACCAGCCGCGGGTCCGTCTTGCGGACCCGGCTGAAGTCCGCCAGACCCGTCGTGCCGTCGTCACCCGTCCGGGTGTAGATGCGGGTGAGGTGCACGGCCATGGGTCCACACTACGGCGACCGGGGCGGGCGCCCGCGCCGCGGTCGGCGCAGATGTCGATGCGACCCGCGCGACCCGGCTACAGTGCCTGGCGTGGAACGCTTCCTGGTCACCGGAGGATCGCGCCTGGCCGGCACGGTCCGGGTCGCCGGTGCCAAGAACAGCGTGCTCAAGCTGATGGCCGCCGCGCTGCTGGCCGAGGGGACCACCGAGATCTCCAACTGCCCGGCGATCCTTGACGTCCCGCTGATGGCCGACGTGCTGCGGGGGCTGGGCGCGCAGGTGGTGCAGGACGGTGACACCGTCGCCATCACCACTCCGGCCGATCTGTCCTTCCAGGCCGACTTCCCCGCGGTCGGGCGGTTGCGGGCATCGGTGTGCGTGCTCGGCCCGCTGATGGGCCGCTGCCGCCGGGCGCAGGTCGCGCTGCCCGGTGGCGACGCCATCGGATCCCGCCCGCTGGACATGCACCAGTCGGGGCTGCGGGCGCTCGGCGCCACGATGGGCATCGAGCACGGGAAGGTCGTCGGGTCGGCCACCGAGCTGACCGGCGCGGTCATCGGGCTGGACTTCCCGAGCGTCGGTGCGACCGAGAACATCCTGATGGCGGCCGTGCTGGCCCGCGGCACGACCGTCATCGACAACGCCGCCCGAGAACCCGAGATCATCGACCTGGCCCAGCTGCTGGTGCAGATGGGCGCCCGGATCGAGGGTGCGGGCACGGCCACCATCACCATCGAGGGTGTCGACGAGCTGCACCCGACCAGCCACCGGACCGTGGGGGACCGGGTCGTCGGCGGCACCTGGGCGTACGCGGCGGCCATCACCCGCGGCTCCGTCCGGGTCGAGGGTGTCGATCCGGCCTTCCTGACCGCCCCGCTGGAGCGGCTGGCCAGCGCGGGGGGCGAGATCGAGACCGAGCCCGACGCGGTCACCGTGACCATGAACGATCGGGCCAGGGCCGTCGACTTCATCACGATGCCCTATCCCGGGTTCCCGACCGACCTGCAGCCGATGGCGTTGGCCCTGGCCGCCGTCGCCGACGGGCACTCGCTGATCACCGAGAACGTCTTCGAGGCGCGCTTCCGGTTCGTGGACGAGCTGATCCGGATGGGGGCCGACGCCCGCACCGACGGCCACCACGCGTCGCTGCGCGGCCGTGACCAGCTCTCCAGCGCGCCGGTCTGGGCGACCGACATCCGCGCCGGGGCCGGGCTGGTGCTGGCCGGCTTGGCCGCCGACGGCGTGACCGAGGTGCACGAGGTGTTCCACATCGACCGCGGTTACCCGCATTTCGTCGAGGACATGCAGAAGCTCGGCGGCGGCATCGAACGGGTCGACACCCCCGCCACCGGCTGACGCGGACTCGCGCCGGCGGCCTCGCCCGGTCGGGTGCGGTGCGGGTGGCGGTCTCGTCCGGTCGGGTGCGGTGCGGGTGGCGATCTCGTCCGGTCGGGTGCGGTGCGGGTGGCGATCTCGCCCGCTCGGCGTCGGTGCCGGTGGCGGCCTCGCCCGCTCGGCCGACTAGGGTGTGCCGGGTGCGTCTGGTGGTGGCCCGTTGCTCGGTTGATTACGTCGGTCGGTTGACGGCCCATCTGGACCCGGCGGTCCGGCTGCTGATGGTGAAAGCTGACGGGTCCGTGCTCGTCCACGCCGACGGCGGTTCGTACAAGCCGCTGAACTGGATGTCGCCGCCGTGCCGGCTGTCCGAAAGCGACGGCCGCTGGACGGTCGAGAACAAGGCCGGGGAGCGGCTGCTCATCACGCTCGACGAGGTCCTGCACGACTCCTGGCACGACCTGGGGGCCGATCCCGGTCTGGTGAAGGACGGTGTCGAGGCGCACCTGCAGGTCCTGCTGGCCGAGCATGTCGGCACCCTCGGGGCCGGCTGGACGCTGGTGCGCCGCGAGTACCCGACCCCCATCGGTCCGGTGGACCTGATGTGCCGCGACGGCGGAGCGCCGGTGGAGGTGGTCGCGGACGGCGACCGGCCGGTTCCGGACGGGGGTTCCGGCGTCGGGCCGGACGCAGAACCCGACGCGGCGGTCGAGGTGGGGCCGGACGGACCGCCGGTCGTGATCGCCGGGGCGGGCGCGGTGTCCGGGCGACCTGGGTACGTGGCCGTCGAGATCAAGCGGCGCGCCACCATCGACGCGGTCGAGCAGCTGACCCGCTATCTGGAGTACCTGAATCGGGATCCGCTGCTGGCCCCGGTCTCAGGCGTCCTGGCCGCGCAGAGCATCGCGCCGCAGGCGCGGACCCTGGCGCAGACGCGAGGGATCCGGTGCGTCGTCCTGGACTACGACGAGCTGCGCGGCATCGAGGTCGACGGCACGCTGTTCTGAGCACCGCGCCGGCGCCCGCCGCCCTGTTCGCGGTCGGCGGACGGGGGCCGCCCGGAACCGGGGGACACCTGCACTAGCCTGAAACGGGCCCGACAGCGGGACACGTCCGGGTGCGGGCGGCAGGATCGTCGCGAACAGCGTTGGAGGATTTGCGTGGACGTCAAGATCGGTGTCACGGACACCGGGCGCGAGCTGGTGGTCAGTTCGGCTTCCGAACCCGACGAGATCGAGACGCAGGTCGGCGAGGCGTTGAAGGATCCGCAGGGCACCCTGGTGCTGGTCGACGAGAAGGGCCGCCGGGTCATCGTGCCCTCCGCCCGCATCGGGTACGTCGAGATCGCGCCGGCCGACAGCCGCCGGGTCGGGTTCAGCTACTCGCCGTGATTCGCGGGCCCCGGCGCGAGGTGTTCGGGCCGGGGCCGCAGCACGGTGTGATCGACCGCGGTGTCCACCTGGTGGTCGGCCGGCGGTTGGTCGTGCCGGGGGAACCGGGAGATGCCCCGCCACATCAGCGTGGAGAGCAGTTCGACCGCCTCCCATCGGGAGACGTGCGGTGACTGCTGGATCCAGTAGCGCGCGCTGACCTGGGACAGCCCGACCATCCCGGACGCGAGCAGGCGGGCCCGCTCGACGTCCACCCCGGTGTCGGTGGTGATGGTCTCGGTGATCGCCGAGATGCACTTGTCGAAGGCGCATTCCACGATCGTCTCGACCTCGGGCTGGCCGCGCAGGTCGGATTCGAAGATCAGCCGGTAGGCCTGACCGTTGTCGGCCACGAAGCTGAAATAGGCGGCGACCGCGTTGTCCACCCGCTCGTGGTTGTCGTCCGAAGCGCGGAGCGCCCCGCGCACCAACCGCACCATCTCGTCCGCCGACTCGCCCAGCAACGCCAGGTAGAGCTCAAGCTTGGACGGGAAGTGCTGGTAGAGAACGGGTTTGCTCACGCCCGCGGCCACCGCGATCTCGTCCATGGCGGCCGCGTGGTAGCCCTGACTGACGAACACTTCCTTCGCGGCGGCCAGCAGTTGCGCCCGGCGGGCGGACTTGCTCAGCCGCGGCGTCACCCGCGCGTCGGTCATGGCTGTCCGCGTCCTCCTCACCGGTTCGCGCTCACCCTACGCGGACGATGCCCGGACCGACGCCGCCGGACGGTCCGCCGGCGGTCCTCAACGGCCGGGGCGGATCGGCACCTTGTCGTACTGCCCGCTGGTGATCGCGGCCACGGCGTCCAGCGAGGCCCCGTCGAGATAGTTGCCGCCGTTGTGGTGCAGGTGCAGCGCCGCGAGGTCGTTGGCCAGGCCGTCGGTCAGGCCGCCGAGCGGTCCGCCCAGATGGAACTCCACGTCGGGCCGGTTCGACCCGACGTCGACGACCCTCGCGCCGAACTCGGCCGCGGCCGGGTCGGGTCCGAACGGTGTCGGTTGGACCAGATGGATCCCCGGCGTCAGCCCCGCCAGGCTGTCGGCCGCCATGTCGGTGATCCCGGTGGTGATCGGATCGTTGTCGAAGCTGATGACCCACACGTGGTCGGGGCCCAGGCCGGGGTAGTCGTGGGCCGATCCGACCTCGACGCTGGCCCCGGGCGACCCGGCCAGGATGAGGTCGTCGAACCCGGCGCCGTTCGCCTCCGCCGCGGAGACCACGGTCGACCCCATGGAATGGCCGTACCCGACGAAGCGGGCCCCGGGGGGCGCGAGGGCGCGGAAGCCGGCCAGATCGTCCACGAGCTGGCGGGCACCGACCCGCGCATAGACGTCGTTGCCCGCCGCGGTGACGTTCGCCAGCGTCGACAGCGCGGTCATCCGGGTCCCCCCGTCGACCGCCAACGGCGCCTCGTACCCGTACCAGGCGACCACCGCCGTCCGGCCGCCCGGCGCCGACCCGGCAATGTGATCGGCGAGGGTGATGGCGTCGTGCACGCCGTCGCCCATCTCGACCAGAGAGCTGGACACTCCGGGCGCCATGGTGACCACGGTGTCGGCCGTGGTGATGTCGCCGACGGCGATCGCGGCGCGACCCTGGCTGGTCGGCCCGGCGGGCTCGTAGATCAGCAGCTGGGCGGTCCCGTCCGCCGCGGCCCGGTCCAGCGCGGCCCGCACGCCCTGGGCCGCACTCCGGACGGCCTCGTCGTCCGACTCGAGGTCGCTGGCCAGCCGTTGGAGGTTGGCCTGCTCGACCGGCAGCACCGTCGGGGTCCCCGGCGTGGTGGTCGCGCCCGGGAAGGCGGCGGGCATGATCGCGATCAGCCCGTCGACCGCCTGTGCGGGATCGGTGTCCAGTGCGGCGACCAGCGCCTGCAGGCTCGTGTCGTTGCGCCGGCCGAGCCCGCGCACCGCCTCGGCCAGGCTGCCGACCACGGCCGCGACCGCCGGCAGCCGGCCGTTGGCGCTCGCCCAGGCCAGCAGATCCTGGCCCGGTGGCCAACCGGTCGAGCGCAGACCGTCCGCGGCGCGGGCGAGCTCGCCCGGCGCCGCCGACCGGGTCGACTCCAGGGTGCCGATGGTGTCCTGGGCCGCGGCGAGGTGGCGATCGACCGTGTCCCGCGCGGCGAGCCCGGCCTCGTGATGGCGCCGGACCGCGTCCCGCGGTGCGGCAGCCGACCAGGCCTGCGCGGTCACCGGCAGGGCCGAGCCGAGGTGGTCGCTGCCGTCCGCCAGCCTCCGGCGCACTCCGGCCGCGGCGTCCCGCCAGGCGCGTAGCGCGCCCACGTCGACGCCGGTGAGCGCGTCGACCGCGGCCACCGGATCGTCGTGACCGAGCTGTCGGGCCGCGGTGACGATGGCCGAGCGGGCCAGCACGTCCGTCATCGCCGGACCCCGTTCGGCCCGCCGACGGCACGGTGACGGCCCACCGGGCTCATCGGAAGGTTCCGATCACCGATTCGGTCACCTCGAACGCGGTGGCGGTGGTCTGCATCGCGCCGGACATCGTGCGGCTGCGCTCGGCCAGCCCGCGGGCGGCGTCCGTGGCCCGCTGCAGGCTCCGGGCGGTCGCGGCCACGGCGGCCCGGGCCGGGCCCGACGATCCCAGCGCCGCGCCGGCCGGGCCGGCCGCGGCGGGCGGCCCACCGTCGAACACGGATGCGGCCTCCGCCACGATCGCCGCCGCCCGCCGCATCGTCGTGCAGTCGACCGTCAGGTCCTGTCCAGCCACCATGCCTCCCGACCCCGATCCCGATCCCGATCCCGATCACCGGGCCAACCCTGCCGCCGGGCGGGGCCGGGCGGAGCGGTCGGGGACCGAATGTGGACGGAAACCGGACATGGGGACTAACCACGGGCGGGGTCGGGTCATCGCACTCGAGCCGCGTTGGCCGGGGGCCGCGCGCGGGGCACCATGGTGCGGTGACCACCACTGCGTCCTGGCAGGCGCCCGGCCCGGCCCCGCGTGACGAGCTGGCCGCCTGGACCACCGCCGAGGTGGTCGAGGACGACCTCGGCGAGGTGCCGCCGTTGTCCCGCCCGGGCCCGGCGGGGCGCACGCACCTGGTGTTCGGCGCCGGGGTCAATGTCCGCACGCATCCCGGCCCCGAGGAGGCCACCCCCGCGGTGTACGTGCACGGGCTGGGCGGTGCATCGACCGACTGGACCAGGCTCGCGGCCATCCTGGCGCCGCACGCGACCGGCCACAGCCTCGACCTGCCCGGCAGCGGGCGGTCGGACCCCCCGCCGGCCGGTCGCTATTCGCCCGCGGTCGACGCGCGGGTCGTCGCGGGAACCATCGAGCAGGTGGCCTTCGGTCCGGTCCACCTCGTCGGTAACTCCTACGGAGGCATCGTCGTCACCCACGTGGCGGCCGGTTGGCCGCACCTCGTGCGGTCGTTGACCGTGCTGGCGCCCGCGGTGCCGGATCTGCGGCTGATCGCGGATCGGGGCGCCGACCCACGGCTGGGCGTCCTGCTCCTGCCGGGAACCGGAACGGTGGCCCACCGGCGCCTGGCGGCAATCCCGCCGCTGATCCGGGCCCGCGGGATGGGGGAGCTGTGTTTCGGCCGGCCCGAGGTGGTGACGGACCAGGACTACGCGCTCGCAGCCCGGGAGCACGCCTGGCGCGCCCGGCTGCCCTGGGTCTTCGAGGCGACGGTGGGCACCCTCCGCGGACTGATGGGGGGATACCTCCGGCCCGGGCCGGACTCCTTCGCCGCCCTGGCCGCCCGTGTCCGGGTGCCCACGCTGGTCGTCTGGGGCACCCGGGATCGACTGGTCGACGTGCGGCTGTCCCGGCGGACGGCGGCCGCCTATCCCGACGCCCGGCTGCTGGTTCTGGCCGGCTGCGGGCATGTCGCGCAGATGGAGGAACCGGCGGCGACCGCCCGCGGAATGCTGGCGCTGTGGCGCGATGTCGACGCAGCGGGCGAGCCGAGGGCGTCCGCCGACCCGGGCGCGCCGCCACGGCTGGTCCGGACGCCTGTGGGACTCTCCTAACGTGACGTGGGACTCCGGCGGATACCGCCGGCCGGGTGCTGGTGACGGCCGAGATCCGGCCGACCCCCGATCGGCCCGGCGAGCGGCCGACTCCCGTGGTCAGCAGGGCGGGTCATCGAGCCGGTCGAACCGGAGCACCCCGCGGACGCCGTCCGGCCAGGATTCGGGCCGCAGCGGTTCGGGTCGAGCGGCGGAGGACTCCGGATCCTGGGAGGTCCCGCGCTCGGGTCGCGGCCAGCCGTCACCCCTGTCCCGATCGTCCCTGTGGGACGACCAGGACTCGCCGTCGATCCACGCCGAGGCTCACCCGCGCGAGCGTCCGCGCCCGGCGGCCGACCCCCGAGCCCGCCCCGCCCGGGGCGGCACCGCTGGCGGCGGGCCGCGCGATCGGAGCACCCAGCGCGACAAGCCGACGCCCGCGCGGGGGTCGGCGGCGCGCCGGCCGTCC
>NZ_JBMDXT010000401.1:0-3752 GCF_048594475.1 Nakamurella sp.
CCGCCACCCGCCGCCCCGCCGAGGAGCTGCACGGCCTGGTCGACGACATGATCAAGCTGCTGGAGTCCAAGGCGCTGCCCGACCTGCGCCGCGGTCGCTACCCCGACCGGGCCCTCGGTGGCCGCATCGCCCAGGTCCTGCGGGCCGTCGCCGACGATTTCGACGCCTGACCTTCCCGAAGTGACCCCGCCCGCCCGCTGACCGGCCCGGCGCTCGGTTGCCGATGCCCGGACCGGGGCCGGTGCCCGTCGGGCGCAGGCCGATGCCCGGCGAGCGGGCAGTGGTCTTCGGTCGGCTGCGCGTTGGGTGTTGACCACCGCTCTGGATGACGACCGCTGACTCGTGCTTCGTCATTGGTGCTGCCGACGAACGTGCGCGGGTGTGCTGGCGGGTTGAGTCCGGTGGTTGTCACCGTCAGTGTGACCAGCATCGGGAATTGGACAACGGCCCTCCCGCCGACGTGTCCGGGAAGACCTGTGCGGGAGGGCCGTGCTCGGATGCACGGAGGCACCCGTTGGTCACGGTAGAGGCGAATCAGGATCTGGTCGAGTCCCGGTTGACGGGCGGCGGTGTGCCGTGCCCGGTCTGCCCGGGGGTGCTGGCCCCGTGGGGGTGGGCCCGCCGACGTGACGTCCGAGGCGTCGGACTACTGCGGCCCCGCCGGGCCAGGTGTTCGTCGTGCCTGATCACGCACGTGCTGCTGCCGGTCACGGTGTTGCTGCGGCGGGCCGACGCGGCCGCGGTGATCTGGGCCGCGTTGGTCGCCCGGTCGGCCGGCCACGGGCACCGGACGGCCGCCGTCCTGGTCGGGGCGCCGACGTCGACGGTCCGGGGCTGGTTGCGGCGGATGAGCATCCGGCTGGAGCCGGTGCGAGTGCACTTCACCGTCGCCGCCCGGCGGGCCGGGGTGGACCAGGCCGCGCCGGACGCCACGGGCAGCCCCTGGCGGGACATGGTCGCCGCGGTCGCCGCGGCCTGGCTGGCGGTCACGTCCCGGTTCGGGTCGGCCGGGTTGGTCGGCACGGTGACGGCCGGGCAGGTCGCGGCCGCGTCCTCGGGTGGTCGGCTCCTGTCGCCGGGCTGGCCGGCGCCGGCTCACCGTTGTTGATCAACACGAGTTGCCCCTGACGGCGCCGCCTCGGGTCGGGGATCGTCGCGAAGACCGTTGCCCGGCAACACCTGCCGGGTGGTGCGGTGACGATGAGGACGGGTGTGGTTGATGAGTGTGGACACGGTCAAACAGCGGGAACGGGCGCAGCAGATCGCGTTGTTCCGGTACCAGTTGATCTGCCCGGCCCTGGATCCCGGGCTGTCGACCAAGCAACGCGGACGGGTCGTCCGGGCGATCGCCGAACGGGACCACGACGGCCCGTTCGGCGGCCGGGTCCGGTACTCGCGGGAATCGTTGGACCGGTGGATCCGCCGCTACCGGGCCGGCGGGTTCGAGGGCCTGTGCCCGTCGCCCCGGGAGCAGGGCACCCGGATCGACGCCGGCGTGTTCGACCTGGCCGCCGGCCTCAAGCGGGAGAACCCGGCCCGCACGGTCGCCCAGGTCGCCCGGATCCTGCGGTCCAGCACGGGCTGGTCACCGTCGGAAACGACGCTGCTGCGGCATTTCCACCGGCTGGACCTGATGGTGCCCGGCGGCGCCGGCCCGGCCGTGTTCGGCCGGTTCGAAGCCCCGGATTGCAACGAACGGTGGGTCGGCGATGCCCTGCACGGCCCCAGGGTCGGCGGCCGGAAAACCTATTTGTTCGCGTTCCTGGACGACCACAGCCGGGTGGCCGTGGGGTATCGGTTCGGGTTCGCCGAGGACACCGTCCGGCTGGCCGCGGCCCTGCAACCCGCGCTGGGCAGCCGCGGCGTCCCCGGTTCGGTCTACGTCGACAACGGATCCGCGTTCGTCGACAACTGGCTGCTGCGGGCCTGCGCGGTGCTCGGGATCCGGCTCGTCCACAGTCGGCCGGGCCAGCCGCAGGGGCGGGGCAAGATCGAACGCTGGTTCCGCACCGTGCGGGAACAGTTCCTGGTCGAGATTTCCGACAGCACCGCCGACCATGTCCACGACACCGGGATGACCCCCGCCGGCGCCCTGCTGGAACTCAACGGCTTGTTCACCGCGTGGGTCGAGGCCAGTTACCACCACCACGTGCACTCCGAAACCGGGCAGACCCCTTTGCAACGCTGGAACGACGGTTGGCAGCGGGCCGGCCGGACCCCGGCGATGCCCACCACCGGCGATCTGACCGAGGCGTTCCTGTGGTCCGAACAACGGGTCGTGACCAAGACCGCGACCGTGTCCCTGCACGGCAACACCTATCAGGTCCAGGCAGAGCTGGTCGGCCGGAAAGTCGAGTTGGTGTTCTCCCCGTTCGACCTGGAAACCATCCGCGTCCGCTACGACGGCCGCGACCACGGGCCGGCCGTGCCGCACCGCATCACCCGGCACACCCACCCCAAAGCCAGACCCGAAACCCCCGAACCGGCAACGACACCGCGGACCGGGATCGACTACCTCGCGCTGGTCGCCCAGGACCACCACCAGCAGATCAGCGCCGATCAGAAGATCAACTACCACGCCCTCTACCCACAACATCCCGGCGAACTACCCGGACAGCTAAGCATCGACGACGCCCTGGCCGACCTCGACAGCGACGATGATCAGGCGGTGGCCCGGTGAGCGTGCAACGTCTCCAGGCCCATTACGGCTTCACGCGTATGCCGTTCGGCCGGAACCTGGCCCCGGGCATGCTGCACCGGCACCGCGGACTGGGCGAAGCGATCGCCCGGATCAGCTGGTGCGTCGACCAACACGCCCTCGGCGTGATCACCGGCGAGGTCGGCGCCGGGAAAACCGTCGCCGTCCGCGCCGCCACCGCCGCGCTGGACAGCAGCCGGCACGTGGTCATCTACCTGCCCAACCCGTCCGTCGGGGTCCGCGGCATGCTCCACCACATCGTCGCCGCCCTGGGCCGGACCCCGTCGTTCTACACCTCGATCCTGGCCCCGCAGGCCGCCGATGCCCTCGCGGCCGAGCACGCCGAACGCGGCCGCACCCCCGTCGTGGTGATCGATGAGGCGCACCTGCTGGACAACCAGCAACTCGAAGCACTGCGCATGCTGTCCAACCACGACATGGACTCCGGCAGCCCGTTCGCGGCGCTGCTCGTCGGGCAACCCACCCTGCGGCACCGGCTCCGCCTCGGGGTGCTCGCCGCGCTAGACCAACGGATCTCCGTGCGCTGCACCCTGACCGGAATGACCGACCAAGAAACCGCCGACTACCTCACCCACCACCTCAAGATCGCCGGCCGCAGCGACACCCTGTTCAGCGGTGACGCCACCACCCTGATCCACAACGCCGCCCGCGGCTACCCCCGCGCCGTGAACAACCTCGCGATCAACGCGCTGACCGCGGCGTTCGCCCGGAACCAGGCCATCGTCGACGAGAAATCAGCCCGGGCCGCGATCGCCGAAACCGGCGGCGACTGACCCTCACCCTGACGACGAACCCGCCACCATGACCACCAAGGCCCCGCCCAGCACCACCGGGCGGGGCCTATCAACACCCAGACCATCGTCAACAACGACGACGCCATCATCGCCAGGCAGAGCACCGGTCAACAGTTGGGTCCGGTTCAGGCTTGTCCGGTGCGGTTGTTCGGGTCGAGTGAAGACTCGTGCTCGGTGAGCGGGCGGTGGTCTTCGGTCGGTTGCGCGTTGGGTCCTGTTCCGGCTTGTCCGGTGCGGTG
>NZ_JBMDXT010000402.1:0-16138 GCF_048594475.1 Nakamurella sp.
GCTGCCCCCAGACCCCCGGCGCCCCCCGTCGCCTGCGGCGCCTGGGACTGGGATTGAACGCTCACTCTCTCCGGCGGTACAGGAACCACCTCAGCCTGACACCGCAACTCACGACCGCGCGCGCGAGACCGCGCCGCCCGCCGGGCCGAACCTCCGCCTCATCGACAGCAATCCCGACGCGGAACGCACCACCGACCGGGCCAAGCTCGCCCCCGTCAAGGCCGCCGGCAACGGCTTCGGCTGGTGCCTCGCCTGCTACGCCGAGGGGCACACCACCCTCGCCGCCGACCCGGTCTCCGGCGACGCCTGCGCCACGCACCTCCGGAGCGCCGGATGACCACCCCGTACCGGCACCAGACGCCCGGCATGAAGCGCGCCAGAGCCTCCGCACAGGCCGCCATCGCCCGCGCCCAAGCCCACGTCCCCCCGCCACCCCCCGCCGACCCCGAAGACCCCTGGGGCGGCGCATGGCCACCCAGCCCCGCCGCCTGGCGGGCCCGCTGCCGCCAAATCCGCGAAGACATCGAGGAGACCCGCCGCCATGACCGACCTGACCCCCGCTGAAGCCCGCAAGCACCTCGCCACCCTCATGACCGCCCTCGCCCGCGACATCGACAACAGCACCCTTCGCGGCCACTTCCACAACCGCGGCTACCCCCACCTCACCGAAGCCGACCTGATCGCCCTCCGCCGGGAGATCCGCGACGCCGTGGTCGCCGTCGACTGGCCCAACCCGCCGCACCACTACGTCGAGCACCCGGACCACGCCGGCCGCTGCGCGTCTCTGGCCCGGCGCGGATCCGGCGTCTGCTGGCACCCCGCCGCTCACCCCGACCACGACATCCCCGCCTGAGGAGACCGACGTGCACGCCGACCGGACCCTCGCCGCCATCGACGCCACCCTCACCGCCACGGAGGCACCCGCCATGACCACCCCGCCCACCGACCGCATCCCGCTGCGCACCGAGCTGTCCACCGCCGGCCAGCTCGCCCAGGCGCTGGAGGCCAACCGCCAGCTCCACGTCCGCCTCGGCCGCGCCGAGAGCGAGACCCAGGCCATGATGCGAGACCGGAACGCCGCCCTCGACGAGCGGGACAACGCCCGCACCGCCGCCGACTTCCGCGCCGGAGTGCTGCGACGCCACGCCGCCGAGGCCGGTGCCGCCGGTGAGGTCATCGCCGTCGTCCGCGACGCCCAGGAGCGCATCGACCGCGCCCTCGCCACCTACGACACCCGGAGCGAGGGGACCCCGGACGACGGCACCGCCGAGCGCGACGACTGCGAGCGCCTCGCCGACGCCATGGAGCGGGGCGAGAGCGTCCGCATCGACACCCGCGACCGCATCTGGCGACCCGCCCCCGGCGGGACCTGGCGGCACCCGGGCTACGGCGTCCTCAGCGAGCAGACCCTCGGAGCCTTCGCCGCCCAGCGGGCGCTGCTCGTCTGGCTCGACGGGCAGGATGACGAGCAGGACGAGACGGCCGACGCGCAGCCCCCCGGTTCCGGCCCGGCCCGCGCACAGGGCACTCTCACCCGTTGCTGCGCCCACCCGGGATGCCCCCGCACCGCCGGCCCGCAGGAGCGCGGCTGGGTGCGGCTGCGTGGCCTTACCGCGCTCTGCCCCGACCACGCCAGCCCCGCTCTGCCCGCCTGGGTGCTCGACCTCGTCCAGGGTCTCGCCGACTACGAGGACCAGCACCCCCGCCTCTACCGCCGCCTGGACGAGTCGACGTACGAGCAGTGGACGTGCCCGGGGCCGCTGCTGGACCTGGTGCCGTCGCAGGTGCTGGCTGAGGCTGGACGGCGGGGTGCCCGGTGCACCCCGGCTGACGAGCCGGACCCCGCCGCCCTCGACGAGCACCGGCCCGCGGTCGGCGCGGTGCTCGACCGGATTCGCGCCGGCCGGACCGCCACCCTGGAGCAGATCGAGCGGGACGCCGCCCAGCACCAGGACGCCGTGCTCGCCGGGACCGTCCAGGACGAGATGACCCCGGCCTACCCGGCCCCGTCGCCCATCTCCGGCGAGTACCACTGGGGTCGCTCCTGGGGGCCGACGCAGGACGAGGCCACCTGCCCCTGCCCCACGGCGCCCTGCGGGTACGTCGTGCGCACCAGCGAGGTGACCGGGTGCGAGCTGCATGGGCCGTCCCAGACGATGCGCGGTGGCCACTTCGCCGCGTCGTGCCCGGCCAACGCCACCCGGGAGGGCTGAGCCGTGGCCGATTCGCCGAAGCTGACCTGCCACAAGGGGCACCGGCACTACGTCGGCGGCATCATGGACGGCCAGATCGCGCACCTGGTTGACGCCTTCCCCAGCGACTACCCGCAAACGTTCGGCACCGTGCTACGCGGCGGGCAACGGTCCTGGTACGAGCTGGACTACGAAGCCAGCGACGGCACCGAGGCCGTGTACCGGTGCATCGGCATCGGCCGGGAGTTCCCGCAGCGTGAGCGGGAGGGCTGACCGCGTGACCCGCCGTCGTCTGTTGGCCATCCTCGCCGCCGCCCTGGTGGCGGGGGTGGCCGCCACCCTCGCACTCGCCGCAGCCGCCCGCGCCTGGGGTGATCCGGCCGCCGCCGTCCTCGTCGCCCTGGCCGCCGCCTGGCTCGGCGCAGCCATCCCGCACCTGCTCCGCCGGAGGACCCGCCCGTGACTAGCCCGCACCACATGCACGCCACCGCCGCCGCGTTGGCCGTCCGCGACGCCCGCACCCGCATGGCCACCCTCGCCACCACCACCGCCCGCCGCGCCGTCGACCACCGCCTCCAGGCCGCCACCGTCCTCCGCTCACCCACCTACGGCACCCGGCACGCCATCGGCGGACACGGCGACCCCGTCGGCGGCCTCCTCACCGCCCCTGCACCGACCACCCGGGACACCACCTGGGTCGACCTCTTCCGGCGCTCCACCGGCCGCCTGGAGTGGCTCGCGCGCATGATCCACGCCGACGAAGGCCCGGCCGTCGGGCGAATCCTCACCGCCATTCCGCGACTGTCCCCGGCCACCGCCGCCGTGGTCGCTCGGCACCTGGTCGACGAAGACGCCTGGGTACGCGCCGCCGTCGGTCTCGGACCGGCCTGCTCGCCCCTGCCCGGTGTCGTCTGCCCGCACTGCGGCGAGCGGCAACTCGTCGTCCAGACCGCCGGCCCGGTGGAGGCGTGGACCGTCGTATGCGCCACCGGCCGCCTGTGCACCGGGGCCGGATGCCCCTGCGGGATGCCCGGAGCCGTTGAGGGCGTGCCGCACATCTGGCCCCGCGCCGTGGTGCTCGCGGGGGTGACCCGGTGATCGTCCTCGCCGTCACCTGCCGCGCCCCCGAGCACGACACCCCGGCCGCCCGGACCGCCGGCTGCGTCTGCCCCGAGGAGTGGGGCAAGCCGTACCGGCCGCCCTCGACCGGCGAGTGGCGACGGCGCTACGTGCACGGCCGGCAGTACAACAAGCGAGGTGCCCACCGGACCACCGTCACCGAGCCAGACTGGGCCGCCGTCGAGCGCGGCATCCCGTGGGAATCCCGAGCCAACTAGCCTAGGAAGGTACGGTGACAACCGTGGACTCTCCGAGATGCCCTCGCTGCGGCTCGCCGAACTGGGTATCCGTGTCGCTCGACGGCGGATGGACGCGTCGAGCGCAGTGCACTCCCTGCGGTGCGTACCACCCCGAGGTCATCGGCCCCGGGTGGCAATCACCCCGGTTCAACGACCCGGAGGCCGAACACCCGGCTTACCGCGAGGTGCGCACGCCATGATCACGGTGAAAGGCCAGGAGTACGGCACTGCCCAGCAGATCGCCGCCCGCCTCGGCGGTGACGTCACCGTGGCCATGGTCCGCAACTGGGCCGCCCGCGATGGCCTGGAGTCGATCCGGGTCGGCCGGACGGTCTACTACCCGCTCGACCAGGCGGCCACGATCGAGCGCGACAAGCGGGTCGGCGGGCGAGGTCGGCCGCGTCAGCTTGACGCCGAGCTGTCCACCGCCGCATGATTTGATCACTCACCGCCACAGGCGGAGTGTGCCCACAGCCCGGTAGAGCGCTCAGCTCCCGGGCTGTCGTGCGTCCGGGGACGGGACGTGCAGGGGCGCGGGGAGAGCGGGCCGGACACTGGCGGCGGTGCCCGGCCCGCACACCCGAGCCGGAGGTGAACCGTGGCCCGGTCCGTCACCCTCGTCACCGGCCCGCCCTGCGCCGGCAAGACCACCTACGTGGCAGCCCGAGCACAGCCCGGCGACATCGTCCTCGACCAAGACGTCATCGGTGCGGCAGCCATGCGCGCCGGCCTCGCCCGTGTCGCCACCATGAACACCGGCGCCGCATGGGTCATCCGCTGCGCACCAGGACCCACCGCCCGTACTGCCCTCGCCCGCCAGATCGGTGCCACCAACGTGGTGCTGCTGCGGCCCGACGACGCCGAGCTGCTCGCTCGTGCCGCACGACGCGCGCACCCGCGCCGCCACATCCAAGCCGTCCGGGACTGGATCGCCCGAGAGGCGGCCGACCGGCGACCGACCCGACCAGCCCGCCAACCACGGCAGGTCACGCCAGCAGCACCGCGCAGCAAGCACCGTGTGGGCCGCCCCTACCGCAGAGCCAGGCAGCAGATGTTCGCGCTGTACGGCACCACCTGCCACCTCTGCGGACACGAGGGTGCACGCACCGCCGACCATCTCGTGCCCGTCGCCATCGACAGCACCCAACCCGTCGACCCCCACCGCATGCGCCCCGCACACGGCAGCGGCAACCCCTGCCCCACCTGCCGACGCCACTGCAACCAGGAGCGCGGCACGAAGCCACTGAGCGCGACGTTCAAGCCTGCGCTGCGCTGGTGAGGGGGAGGGGCGGTCAGAATCGCTCGAAACGGACATACGGGAGACCCCACGTCCCACGGCTCCCTTTTATCCCCCCGCACGCTGATCATGGAGGCGGCCTGTGGGCATGTCGAACGCCGAGCGGCAGCGCCGGTACCGCGAAAGGAAGCGCGCTGAGCAGCAGAAAGCTGGCGAGAGCGTTACGCAGCCCGTAACCGACGCCGTTACGGCTAACGGTGTAACGCAGGTTGATCTTTCGCTCGGCCCTCGGGGGCGGCGGTTGTGGAAGCAGCTCGCCGACGACGGTCCGCCGCTGAAGCCGGCCGAGCGGGTGCTCGCCGAGGAGGCGTGCCGGACGGCGGATCGCCTCGACACCCTCGACCGGATCCTGCGGGGCGACGAGGACTCGTGGATGCGGTTCCGGTCGATGAACGAGGACGGCACCGTCGTGGCGGTGCAGATCACCAACGTGTTGTCCGAGGCGCGTCAGCAGCAGGTGGCGCTGAAGGCGCTGCTGGCGGAGCTGCGTACGTCCCGGCAGGGGCCGGCGGCGAAGCCGGGAGTGCCGCCCCGGCGCGCGGGGACCGTAGCGGGCCCATCGGGTGCGGCCGGCAAGAAGGGTGGTGGTGTCGTTGCTGACCTCGCCGCTTGGGTTGCCGACCGGTCCGCGCCGGCCGCGGGTTGACACCCACGCCCCGTACGAGCTGACCTACGGCCCGGCGGCGGTCCGGCTCGCCGAGGCAGCCGGGCTGTTCCTCGATCCGTGGCAGCAGGACTCCCTGCACCGGATGCTGGCCCTCGACGAGCACGGCCGGTGGCGACATTTCGAGGTCGCCGAGCTGGTGGCCCGGCAGAACGGGAAGGGCTCCATCCTGGAGGCCCGCGTGCTGGCCGGGTTCCTGCTGTTCGGTGAGCGCCTGATCATGTGGTCGGCGCACGAGTACAAGACCGCCATCGAACTGTTCCTGCGGGTCAAGCAGCTCATCGCCGCTCTGGTCGAGGCCGGCGAGATCGACGGCTCCGACATCAAGGTCATCCACACCAACGGTGAGCAGGGCTTCGAACGGCTGTCGACCGGCCAGCGCATCAAGTTCATCGCCCGCAGCAAGGACTCCGGACGGGGCTTCTCCGGTGACCTGAACATCATCGACGAGGCGTACGCATACACCCCGGCGCAGCAGTCCGCGCTGATGCCCACGATGTCCGCCCGCACGAACCCGCAGATCGTCTACGCGTCCAGCCCACCGTTGGACGGCATCTCCGGGGAGGTGCTGTTCGCGCTGCGGGAGCGCGGGGACCCGACCGCACCCCGGCCGGCCGACGCGCCTCCGTGGCAGCAGGACGAGTCGCTGGCCTACCGGGACTGGGGCGCGGCCGGAGACCTGGAGAACCTGGACGGCATCGACCTGGGCGACCCGGACCTGTGGGCGCAGACGAACCCGGCCCTGCCGACCCGGATCAGCGAGCAGTTCGTGGGCCGCGAGTTCCGGGCGATGTCCCGGGAGCACTTCGCCCGGGAGCGGATCGGCATCTGGCCTCGGCGAGCGACCGGCCGGTCCGGGGTGATCCCCGACGAGGTGTGGCGCAACCGGGTCGATCCGGCGGTGCAGGCCGGCGAACCGGACCGGGTGGTCCGGCCGGGTGATGTGGTGTTCGTGGTGCAGGTCAACGCCACCCGCTCACACACCACGATCGCGGCGGTCGGTGCCCGCCAGGACGGGACGCTGCTGGCGTCGATCGTCGAGCACCGGCCCGGCACGCATTGGGCGCCGCCCCGGCTGGCGGAGCTGAAGCGCCGGCACTCGCCGCTGTTCATCGTGGCGCAGGACAAGGGGCCGACCGGTTCCCTGTTCACCGACCTGGCCGACCTGGGGATCGTCGAGGCCGAGGATCGGGAGCGGCCCCGGCGCGGGGACCTGGTGGTGCCGTGGGCCGCTGACGTGGCCGTGGCGTACGGGCTGTTCCTCGACGCCGTGGTCGACATGGGCCGGCTGTGCCACCTCGACGAGGGGCCACTGAACGTGGCGCTGGCCGAGGCGAAGACCCGGCCGCTGGCCGGCGGGACGGCGTGGGACTACACCGTGCCGACGGTGGCCCCGCTACTGGCGGTGACCCTCGGCACCTGGGCGGTACTGGCGGTGCGGCTGCCCCCGGCTCGCCGATCGGCGTACGAGGACGAAGAGCTGATGGTCGTGTGACCAGGGAGGGGGCGGGGGCGTGCTGACCGTGCGCAGACGAACCGTCATCGTGAACCTGGTCGACGGCCGCACCACGCTGATCGGGGTGCGCCGCTGGTCGTGGCCGTGGCAGGTGCGGCTGTCCGACGCCCGCCTGCACCGGGGCACAGGTCACCCGGAGCAGCCGGTCGACGGGCTGGTGCTCATCCCCCGACACCGCGTCGACTGGATCCAGGTGATGGGCTGATGTCGTTCGTCGTCTCGGGTGGTCAGCTACGCGCCCTGGAGCCCGCGTCCAGCACGATGTCGACGTGGCCCGGGTACACGGCGCAGGTCACCGCGAACTACTCGCTGACGTACGCGGCGATCTACCGCACGCAGCCGGCGGTGCGCACCGTGGTCGGCTTCCTGGCCCGGAACCTGGCGCAGCTCGGCCTGCACACGTACCGCCGGCTGGCGGACAACGACCGGCGGCGACTCACCGACCACCCGATCGCGGCCCTGCTGGGCCAGCCGAATCCGACGACCAGCCCGTACCGGCTGATCCGGGCGCTGATCTCGGACCTGGCCATCTTCGATGACGCGTACTGGGTGAAGCTGCGCGCCGACGACCGGGTGCCGGTGGGGGTGCGTCGGCTGCCGCCATGGCGGATGGAGGCCCTCGGCCCGGACTGGACCGACGCGGAGAAGTACCGGCTGCACGGCTCGCACGGTCACCTCGACCTCGACGCGGAGAACGTGGTGCACTTCCGCGGCTACAACCCGGACGACTCCAGGGTGGGGTGCTCGCCGATTGAGGCGCTGCGGCAGATCCTCGCCGAGGAGTTCGCCGCCGCCCAGTGGCGGGAGCAGATGTGGTCCAACGGGGCCCGGGTGTCCGGCTACCTGGAGCGGCCGACGGAGGCCCCGGAGTGGTCGGATCGGGCACGGGAACGGTTCCGTGCCCAGTGGCACGCCCAGTACACCGGCAGCGGCGCTCAGGCCGGCGGCACGCCGATCCTTGAGGACGGCATGCGGTTCGTGTCGGCCGGCATCAACCCGAAGGAAGCCCAGTACGTCGAGTCGCGCAAGCTCACCCGGGAAGAGGCGGCGGCGGCGTACCACATCGCCCCGCCGCTGGTCGGCATCCTCGACCACGCCACGTTCTCCAACATCCGCGAGCAGCACAAGCAGCTGTACCAGGACACCCTGGGTCCGTGGTGCGCGGAGATCGAGCAGGAGATCGGCCTCCAGCTCATCCCGGACCTGCCGAACAGCCGTCGGGTCTACGTCGAGTTCAACATCGCCGAGAAGCTCCAGGGCAGCTTCGACGAGCAGGCCCAGCAGTTGCAGATGGCCGTGGGCGGGCCGTACATGACCCGCAACGAGGCGCGCGGCCTGTCGAACCTGCCGCGCATCGAGGGCGGCGATGAGCTGATCGTGCCGCTGAACGTGGCCATCGGCGACCAGGTCGACGAGCCGGACCTACCCGCACTGCCCGCCGGCAACAAGCCAGCCGAGGAGGACGACGATGAAGGTTAAGACGTTCCCCGGCCGGGTCAAGGCCGCCGGCGAGCCGGGCACCGATGAGGGTGTCTTCGAGGCCATCGTCAGCGTGTTCGGCAACGTCGACAGCGTCGGCGACGTCGTGATGCCGGGAGCGTTCACCGACACCCTCGCCGAGTGGGCCGCGAAGGGCGACCCGATCCCGGTGCTCTGGTCGCACATGTCCCACGACCCGGACTACCACATCGGAGAGGTCATCGAGGCCAAGGAGGTCGACGAGGGTCTGTGGGTCAAGGCCCGCATCGACCTCGACGAGCCGAAGTCCCGCAAGGTCTTCAAACTGCTCAAGGGCCGCCGGGTCACCCAGTTCTCCTTCGCCTACGACATCGACGAGGGCGGCTGGGGCAAGCGCGGCGACGAGGAAATCTACGAGCTGCGCAAGCTCAAGCTGTACGAGGTGGGCCCGACGCTGATCGGCGCCAACCAGGACACCGAACTGCTCGCCGTGAAGGCGGGCCAGCAATGCCCCACCTGCGGGCAGACCGACAGCACCAAGGCCAAGCCAGCCCCGGCCGCCGACGACACGACGCCCACGCCCGCCACCGAGCCGGCCCCGGCACCGTCCGTCGAGCCCACCCTGAGCCCCGCCTCCGTCCTGCTGTCGCTCCAGGTCGACGCACTCGCGTACGACCTCGACTGACGACCACGGAGGAACACCAACACCATGAACACCGCACTGATGGAGCAGCTCAAGAAGGAGCTGGCCGCCGCGCTCACCCCAGCCCGGGACATCGCGGCCAAGGCCGAGGCGGAGAAGCGGGACCTCACCGACGACGAGCGGACCAAGGTGACCGACGCGGTGAAGACCGCCAACGGCATCAAGGCCCGCATCGACCAGGCGAAGGCCGACAACGACCTCACCAAGCAGCTCGGCGACCTCGGCGACGGCATCAGCTTCGAGCCGGGCACGAAGAGCAGCAACCGGCCGTCGGACGGGCTGTGGACGCCCCGCAAGGGCGAGACGATCGGCCAGGCGTTCGTCCAGAGCCAGCAGTACAAGACCCTGCTGGCCGAGGCCAACGGCGGCACCTTCGGCAAGAACCAGCGGGTCCACTCGGCCCCGTTCGGCGCGAAGGCCCTCGTCACCGGCCTGTCCGACACCAGCGCGGGCGCCCTGGTCGTCAACGACAACATCGGCCTCCAGGTGGGTCTGGAGGCGTTCCAGCGTCCGCTGAAGATCCGCGACCTGGTGACCAACGGCAACACCACCTCCGACGCGATCGAGTACGTGCGGGTCACGTCGACCACGAACAACGCGGCCCCGGTCGCCGAGGCCACCTCGTCGGCGCTGCCGACCGCCCCGGGTGGTGCGGGCGCGCTGGTGAACAACGCGGGCGGCGGCTACAAGCCCGAGTCGGCGATGGCCCTGGCGAAGGTCTCCACCACGGTCAAGACGATCGCGCACTGGATCCCGGCGACGAAGCGGGCCCTGGCCGACGCCGGGCAGGTCCGCACCCTCATCGACCAGTTCCTCCGCTACGGCCTGGAGGAGGAGCTGGAAGACCAGATGGTCAACGGTGACGGCACCGGCGAGAACTTCGAGGGCCTCACCACCGTCTCCGGCACCCAGTCGCAGGCGTACGACACCGACATCCTCACCACGCTGCGGAAGGCCAAGACGAAGGTCCGCACCGTCGGCCGGTCCATCGCCACCGCGTACGTGATGAACCCGGCCGACTGGGAGAAGATCGACCTGCTCCAGGACAACGAGGCCCGCTACTACTTCGGCGGGCCGATGCGCGAGGGGCAGCCCACGGTGTGGGGTCTGCCGGTCGTCGAGTCCGAGGCGGTCGCCGAGGGTGCCCCGTGGGTGGGGGCGTGGCGCAAGGCGGTCCTGTGGGACCGGGAGCAGGCCACCGTGCAGGCCACCGACAGCCACGCGGACTTCTTCATCCGCAACCTGGTGGCGATCCTCGGCGAGATGCGCGCCGGCTTCGGAATCGTCCAGCCCAACGCGTTCGTCGAGTGCGACATCACCCCGTAAGGAGGGCTCGGACCATGGCGTACCTGAACCAGGAGAAGGGCTCCCAGCGGGCCGGGAAGCGGGCGGCGGCGGTCGCCGACGCGGCGGCGCTGGGCTCGGTCGTTGCCGCCGGGGCGAACCCGACGAAGGCGGAGTACGACGCGCTGCGCACCGACGTGGCGAACCTGCGCACGAAGCTCAACGCCGCGCTGGCCGCGCTGCGTACCGCTGGCGTCATCGCACCCTGATGCTCATCCGCTCGTCCGGTGCCGGCTGTCCCGTCTGCGGCGCGAACCACGCGTCGTGCGGGCCGGCCGGCACCGGCACACCCGTCGACATCCCGACCAGGAAGGACCGAACGGTGGGAGCTGTCCGGAAGTACCACGTGACCCACAACGGCCACAAGACGATCATGCGGCTCAACGACACCGACGTGAAGCTCTACCCCGACGCCGAGCTGGTCGACGAGACCACCACCGAGGGCGACGCCGAGCCCCCGGCGGCGACCACGCCGAAGGCCGCGACCGGCAAGACCCGGACGGCGGCGGACAAGAGCCGGTCGGCCGGCGGCGACAAGTCCACCACCTGACCCGACGGGGGTGCCCATGTCCGGCGACATCGTCACCGTGGCCGAGGTGAAGAAGCAGCTCAACATCCCCGAGACAGACGACTCACAGGATGACGAGTTGGCCGTCTACATCGCCGCCGTCACCGAGGTTGTCGAGGACATCGTCGGCCCGGTGGTGCCCCGCGAGGTGACGGAGACCCACGATGCGGCCGGCCCGGTCCTGCTGCTGCGCCAGCCGCCGGCCGTGTCCATCACCAGCGTGGTCGAGGCCGGTGCGACTCTGACCGCAGACGACTACCTGGTCGATCTGGACGCAGGCATCCTGCGCAGACGGCAGCCATACGGCTGGGTTGGCGGAATCGGCGCGGTGACGGTCACCTACCAGGGGGGCCGGAACACCACCCCGGCCGCGGTCAAGCTTGCCGCCAAGGAGTTGGTGATGGTGAACTTCCGTCCGCAGCTCGGTGGGGACTACAGCCCGTTCGACACGGACAGCCCGGAGGAGGGCATCCCCGGGGAGGTGCGGCTCGGGTTCTTCGTGCCGAACCGGGTACGGGAGCTGCTCAAGCCGCACGCGCGGGGCCGATGGCTGCCCTGACCGTCGACCTTGGGGCGCGCACCATCTCCGGCCTGGCGGTGCCGTACGGGCCAGTGGGTGTGGACGCCCGGCGTCGACGCCGCTACCAGCGGGACTGCCTGCGCTGGCTGGCCCGGGTGCCGCTGCTGGAGGAGCACGTGCAGTCGGCCCGGGTCGGCTGGACGCTGCGCCTGGTCGATATCCCCGCCGGCCTGCTCGCCCTGTTCGCCGTCGACCGGGGCCGCCGTGGCGACCGGGCGCTGGCGGCTGCTGCCGAGGGGTGGCTCGGCTTGTCCGTCGGTGTCGACGTCGTCGAAGCGGGCCCCGACCCGGCCGACGCGTCGGTGCAGCTGGTGGCGCTGGCCTACCTGACCGAGGTGTCCCTCACCCGTACGCCCATCTTCGGAGGTTCCCGTTGAGTCTCGCTGGTGACCGCCAGGCCATCGCTGACGCCCTTTCCACGGCCACGGACGTCACCGGGCATCTGTACCGGCCGGTGAAGCTGCGCCACGGCGATGCGTGGCCGCTGCTCGGTGCGCTAGAGCGCGGTCCGGGCCGGGCGTTCGAGGTGTCGTGGCGGGTGCTGGTGTACCTGCCGCAGGACGGGGCCGCAGCGTCCGAGTGGGTCGACGCGCACCACGAGGGCCTGGTCGATGCCCTGGAGGCGGTGGGCTTCGTGGACCGCATCGAGCCGATCACCATCCCCGACGGCGACGCGAACCCGTACGTCTTGCAGATCACGATGAGGAGTGAGTGACATGCCCGCAGCTACCGGGGCCCACGTCTACAAGAACGCGGTCGTCACCATCGACAGCGTCGAGTACGCCAACCAGCTCAACAAGGCCCGGCTGGTGCCGGAGCAGCCGATCCAGACGATGCGGACCCTCGTGCCGGACGGTGTCGTCCAGGACGTCGATTCGCCGGTGTGGACGTTCGAGCTGTCCGGTCTACAGATCAACGTCGCGGGTGGCCTGGCCAAGGCACTGCGCGACGCCAACGGCGGTGAGATCGACATCGTGTTGCAGCCGAAGGCGGGCGTCGGTCAGGCCAACGCCACGTTCACCGTCATCGCGCTGATGCCGGAGTTCGGCGGCGAGCAGGGCAACTGGCTCACCCAGGAACTGTCCCTTCCCGTCGTCGGCCAGCCGGTCTTCGGCCTGTCCTCGTAAGGAGCCCCTCGTGCCCGCTGTGCTCGTCGAACTGCACGTCGAGATGGAAGACGGCACCACCCACGACGTGGTCGCCGACCAGCGTGACGTGGCGAAGTGGGAGATCCAGGACTTCGGCTGCCCGTTCGCGGACATCGATGCCAGGCCGCACCTCGCCCTGCGCTGGCTGGCCTGGTCCGCGCTGTCCCGCCGGGGCCTGACCACACTGTCCTGGCCCGACTTCGACGCGGTCTGCATCGAGGCCGGCGACCCGGGCGAGCCGAAGAAGGAGGCCGACGGGCCGGGCGTGCCCGCTGACGGCGTGGACCCTGGCCTGACGGGTCCGTCCGCGCCAACCTCGTCGCCCTCGCCTGGCGCACTGGTCAACCGCTGACGGGTCCGTCCGGGCTCATCGAGTGGCATCCGAGGGACCTCGCCACTCTCGAAGACCTGATCGAAGAGAACGCCGCCGCCCAGCGCCGCGCGGCGAAGGGGTGACCGATGGGATCACTCGATGCCCTGATACGGGACCTACGCCGGTTCGAGGGCCGTAAGGAAGTCACCCGGGCACTGCGCAAGCAGATCCGTCAGCCGGTGCCCGCCGTCCGCAAGGCGATCCGTCGCCGCGCCACGGACACGCTGCCCCACCGGGGTGGCCTGAACAGGTGGGTGGCGCAGACGAAGGTCACCGCCCGAATCAAGCTGTCTGGCCGGGGGGCAGGGGTGTCCTTGAGGGGATCCCGCAAGTCGGCGAAGGGCAAGGCTGACCTGCGGCGACTAGACGCTGGTCGACTTCGGCATCCGTCGTGGGGTCGCCGTGGCCGCGGCAGTTGGCACACCCAGCAGGTGACCCCCGGCTTCTTTACCGGCCCCGCCACCGAGGTAGATCGGCTACGCGAGGCCTGCATCCGAGCCGTCGATGAAGCGTTGGAGGTGATCCGTCGTGGCTGATCGGGACGTTACTGTCGACATCCTCGCCCGGGACAAGACCGGCCCGGCCGTCCAGTCGACGACCCGCAACCTCAAGGAGGTCGACGGTCAGGCGAAGAAGACCGCCGCCGCAGCGAAGGCGATCACGGACCAATGGAGTCGCGGTCTGTCCCGGGTGGCGGGTGCTGCCGGACGATGGGCAAACTCCGGGGACACGGCCGGGAAGCGGTTCGCGCGGGGCATCGCGTCGGGTGTCGGCGCCGTGTCGAAGATCGGCGGCCAGATCGGCGAGGGCCTGTCCAAGGCGGTGGCGGCGGCCGGTCCCTACGTGCAGGTGGCCGTCGCCGGAGTGCTGGCGTCAGCGGCCCTGGCCGTCGCCCCTGCCCTCGGTGGTGCGATCGTCGGCGGTGCCGGCCTCGGCGGTGTCGTAGGGGGTCTGCTCGTCGCCGCCAAGGACGCGCGGGTCGCCGCCGCGTTCGGCGACCTCAAGGAGACCGCCGGCAGTCAGCTCCAGGACGCGGCAAAGCGGTTCGTTCCGGCGACCCTCGACGCTGTCAATCGCGCTAAGGCGATCTTTGCCGGGATGGTGCCGGACCTGCGCCAACTCTTCGACGTGTCCGCCACCTGGCTGGGTCCTCTGACGGAGCGGATCGGGCGCGGCGCGCAGGCCGCCCTATCCGGTATCACCGCCGCAGTGTCCAAGGCTGGACCGATCATCAAGGTCATCGGTGAGGGCGTAGAGAACGTCTTGCGGGGGGTCGGCGACGGATTCCGCATGCTGTCGGACAACGGTGCGTCGATGGCGCTCGCCCTCAAGGGCGTGTTCTTCATCGTCGAGGTGGCTGTACGTGGCGTGTTCTTCGTGCTCAACGTACTGATCGAGGCGTTCGAGAAGGTGGCCTCCGTGGTGCCCGGCCTGAAGGGCAAACTTGAGGAGTTGCGCACCGGGCAGGACGGGGCGAAGGTCAGCGCCTTCAACCTGTCCGGCGGGTTCCAGGCGCTCGCCGGGGACGCGAACGCTGCTGCGGCCGGCATAACCCGGGTCAAGGAGAAAGCCGACGAGTTTGTCGAGAACAACCTGAGCCTGCGGGACGCGCAGATCCAGGCCGGCAACGCTATCAAGGAAACCACCGCTGCGATCAACGCCAATGCGGGTGCCCACGGGTTGAACACGCAGAAGGGTCGGCAGAACGAGGCGGCTCTCAACGCCCTGGCGGGGGCCTTCAACCGGGAGGCTGACGCCGGCGACAAGTCCGGCCTCAGCGCGGGGAAGGCCAGCGACGCCTACCACCGCAACAGGGCCGCCTTGGTATCGATGGCTGAGAAGGCGGGCTACTCGCGGCAAAAGGCGCAGGAGCTGGCCGCCCAGTTGCTGAAGGTGCCGAAGAACGTGCACACCGACATCAACGCCAACACCGGTGCGGCCAAGGCTGCCGTCGACTCCTTCCAAAAGAAGATCAACGGGCTGAAGGGGAAGACGGTCAACGTCACCGTCCGGATCACCTCGAAGGGCGACCACTACATCCCCGGCGTCGGCACCCAGCTGAAGAACGCTGCCGGCTCGGCGTGGGGTGAGGCTGCCGGCGGCACGACCGCCCGCACCGGCGGACCCACGAAGGTTGAGGTGACCTCGGCCGTGCAGGTGATGCTCGACGGGCAGCCGTTCTACGGCTACGTCACCCGGGCCGTCGACGAGTCGGAGCGCCGCCAGGAGTGGCGGTCGCGGGTCGGGAAGCGCTGATGCCGACGATCTCCGCGACCGCCCAGGACAGTTGGCCGCCCCGCGTCCTGGTCTCCGTTACCGGCCTCACCCTCGGCGACTCCATCGCCCTGTTCCGGGTGGCCGGCGGCGAGCGGACCGCCGTGCGGGCCGGTGCCAGCGACGCTGTCACCGACACGTCGTTCCTGCGTACGGATGCTGAGCTGCCCTTCGGGACGCCGGTGTCGTACGTCGCGGTCGTCAACGACAACACCGAGTACGCCACCTCCGCCGCCACCTACTCGCTGCCGGGCGGGAAGGTGGCGGTCACCGACGCGATCACCGGCAACGCGGCCGAGGTGGTGATCCTTGCCTGGGACGAGAAGACCCGTGAGCGCCAGTCGACCGTGTTCCGGGTCGGCGGGCGCAACGTCGTCGTCTCCGGCCAGCTCGGTCAGCCCACCGGCGAACTGGAGCTGTTCACCGACACCACGACCGCCCGCGACGACCTGGACGCGGTGCTCGTCGACGCCACCGAGGGTGTGGTGCAGATCCGCCAGCCCGGCGGCTACGACGGCGTCGACTCGTACCTGTCCGTCACCGGTGCCGCCGAGCGCCGCTGGTCGCAGGACGGCTCCGACCAGCGGCGCGTCTGGGCACTGCGGGTGGTGGAGGTCGAGGGGTGGGCGCCGCTGCTGGAGGCGCAGGGAGTCACCCTCCAGG
>NZ_JBMDXT010000403.1:0-21603 GCF_048594475.1 Nakamurella sp.
CGCCGACTCCTGGAACATCAGCGCCGGCCGCCCGGCGCTGGTGACGGTGCCCGTGGTCGGCGTGTCCAGGTGGCTGATCAGGTTCAGCAGCGTGGACTTGCCGCAACCGGAGGCACCGAGCAGGCAGACGAACTCGCCGGGAGCCACGGACAGGCTGACGTCGTCCAGGGCCTTGACCGAGCCGCGCCGGCTGCGGAAGACCTTGGTGACGTGATCGATGCGGACGGCCGCATCGCTGCCCGGGGACCTTTCTTCGAGCAACGGCACGACCCGAGGGTCGTCCTCGTGGAAGGCGACTTCCGACTCGTCGACGAGTGTCATCCGACTCCCCTTACTCCTGGCCGAGACCGGCCGCGCTGACCGGCTTCTCACCGAGTTCGGTGAGCACTGCGTTGAGCTGACGAAGGTCGTAGATCCCGTTCAGATCGGGCTTGCTGGTGAGCGTGCCGGCCGCCAGACCGTTCTCGGCGATCGTGTCCAGCGTGCCGGCCAGCGGGTCCCAGGTCGGCTCGATGTTGGCGAACGCCGAGGTGATCGTGGCGTCGGCCAGCGGCTTGCCGGTCAGCTCGCCCAGCGCCGCGTTCAGATCGGTCTGCGCCTTGGCCGGATCGGCCTCGATCGCCTTGATCTCCTTGATCTCCCCGCCGATGAGGGCCTTCACCGTCTCCGGATGCTGCTCCAGGAACGGCGTGGCGACGATCAGGATCGTCGTCTGGAACTTCTCGTCCGGCCACAGGGTCTTCTCGTCGACCAGGACCTTGCCGTCGGCCTCGTTGACCAGCCGCGACGCCCACGGCTCGGGCAGCCAGGCGCCGGCGATCTCGCCGGACTTGAACAGGTCCAGGGTCTGCGAGTTCTCCTGGTTGACGATGTCGACGTCGCTGCCGCCGGTCGTCTGGGTCTTGAGTCCGTTGTCCAGCAGCCACTTCCGCAGCGCGACGTCCTGGGTACCACCCAGCTGCGGCGTGGCCAGGGTCTTCCCGGCCAGATCGGCCGGCCCGTTGATGTCCTTGGCCACCACGAAGCTCGCGCCGTTGTCGGTGGCCCCGGCGACGATCCGGATGGCCTCGCCGTTGGACTTGGCGAACGAGTTGATGGCCGGGTTCGGGCCGATGAAGGTGGCGTCGATGGCGCCGGACAGCAGCGCCTCGGTGGCGGCCGGACCGGCGTTGAACGTGGTGGTCTCGAGCTTGGTGTCGCCCAGGGCCTCCTGGAACGTGCCGTTCTTCACGCCGAGCACGGCGGCGGCGTGGGTGACGTTCGGGAAGTAGCCCAGGCGCAGGGTGTCCGCGGCGGTGCCGGCGGGCGCGGCCGATCCGGAGGCCGCCGAACCGGAGGCAGCGGCACTGGTGGTGCCGGACGAGGAGGACGAGGAGCCGCAGGCGGCGAGCGCGAGCACGGCCGCGACGGCGGTCCCGAGCAACGCGGCGGATTTGAGGCGGGCGGGGGTACGGCGGATGGACACGGGTGAATCCTTCAAGCTCGAGGTCCGGTCACGGACCGGGAGTGTGGGCGTTGCTGGGCGAGAGCGGGTACGCGCGGCCGGTACAGGCCGGGCGCGGACATCGCTCGAGAGACAGTGCTTCGTGGCGGCTCATGACAGCCAGTCCTCCTCGACGTCGGCGGTGCTTGCGGGGGTGGTGGTCTGCGGGTGCAGCGCGGCGAGACGGTCGCCGACCATGCCGGCGGCCAGCGAGGTCCCGTCGGCCGGGTCGATGATCAGCAGCGAGCCGACTGCACCGCCGGGCCGGTAGGCCTCGACCGGCACCGGGTCGGCCGTGCGGACGGTGATCTGCGCGATGTCGTTGAGCGTCAGGCTCTCCGGCGCCGGACCGTAGGTCAGCGTGTCGATGTCCAGCAGGTGGTCCAGCGACGTCACCAGCGCCCGGGTCAGCGTGGTCCCGTATCGCAGGAGCGCCCGGGCGCCCGGCTTCAGCGGCTTCTCGGCGAGCTGGGTGACCGTGGCGGTGAACGTGGTGACCGGTTCCGGCGTCGCGCCCGCCGCGATCAGGTCGCCGCGGGAGAGGTCGACGTCGTCGGCCAGCAGCAGGGTGACCGAATCCCCGGCGACCGCGAGATCGCGCGGGCCGTCGGCGGTGTCGATCCCCGTGACGGTCGTCCGGCGGCCGGAGGGCAGCACCACGACCGCGTCGCCCGGACGCACGGTGCCGGACGCGACCCGGCCCGCGTAACCGCGGTAGTCGGGCAGCTCGTCCGAGCGGGGCCGGATCACGTACTGGACCGGGAACCGCAGATCCTCGGTGGCCGAGACGTTCTCCAGGTCCACCGTTTCCAGGTGCTCGAGCACGCTGGGGCCGTCGTACCAACCGATCCGCCCGGACCGGGTGACCACGTTGTCGCCGTTCAGCGCCGAGATCGGGATCGCGGTGATCTCATGGATGCCCAGGCCCTTGGCGTACGCGGAGAATTCGGCGGCGATCGCGTCGAAGACGGCCTGGTCGTAGTCCACCAGGTCGATCTTGTTCACCGCCAGCAGCAGGTGCGGCACGCCGAGCAGGGCGGCCACCGCCGCGTGCCGGCGGGTCTGCGCGACGACGCCGGTCCGGGCGTCGACCAGGATCACCACCAGGTCGGCGGTGGAGGCCCCGGTGACGGTGTTGCGGGTGTACTGCACGTGCCCGGGGGTGTCCGCCAGGATGAACGTCCGCACGCCGGTGGCGAAGTAGCGGTACGCGACGTCGATGGTGATGCCCTGCTCACGCTCCGCCCGCAGCCCGTCCACCAGCAGCGACAGGTCGACGGTCTCCAGCCCGCGGGCCGCCGACGTGCGCTGCACGGCGTCCAGCTGGTCGGACAGGACCGACTTGGAGTCGTGCAGCAGCCGGCCGACGAGCGTGGACTTGCCGTCGTCGACGGACCCGGCGGTGGCGAACCGGAGCAGGCCGCGCGAGTGCGACAGCTCCTCGGCCAGTTCGTGGGCCTGCGCCTCGACATCGGTGCCGGTGTCGAGGCCGGTCTCGGTGCCGGCTTCGGCACCGTTCAGGGAGGTCGTCATTTAGAAATACCCCTCACGCTTGCGGTCCTCCATGGCGGCCTCGGACAGTTTGTCGTCGGCGCGGGTGGCCCCGCGTTCGGTGATCCGGGTGGCGATGATCTCCTCGATCACCGCGCGCACGTCGGTGGCCTGCGAATCCACCGCGCCGGTGCAGGACATGTCGCCGACGGTCCGGTAGCGGACCCACCGGTTCTCCAGCTCCTCACCCTTGGCCGGGCCGCCCCACTCGCCGGGGGTGAGCCACATGCCGTTGCGGGCGAAGACGTCCCGCCGGTGCGCGTAGTAGATCTCGGGCAGGTCGATGTTCTCGGCCTCGATGTAGTTCCACACGTCCAGCTCGGTCCAGTTGGACAGCGGGAACACCCGGACGTGCTCGCCCGGGGCGTGCCGGCCGTTGTACAGGCCCCACAGCTCGGGCCGCTGCTTGCGCGGGTCCCAGCCGCCGAACGCGTCGCGGAGCGAGAAGATCCGCTCCTTGGCCCGGGCCCGCTCCTCGTCGCGGCGGGCGCCGCCGATCACCGCGTCGTACTTCTCCGCGGCGATGGTGTCGACCAGCGGCACGGTCTGCAGCGGGTTGCGGGTGCCGTCGGGCCGCTCGGCGAGCCGGCCGTCGTCGATCCAGTCCTGCACCCTGGCCACGGCCAGCCGCAGCCCGCCGGCCGCCACCACCCGGTCCCGGTAGGCGATCACCTCGGGGAAGTTGTGCCCGGTGTCCACGTGCAGCAGCGAGAACGGCAGCGGCGCGGGATGGAACGCCTTGCGGGCCAGGTGCAGCACCAGCACCGAGTCCTTGCCCGCCGAGAACAGGATGACCGGCTTGTCGAACTGGCCGGCCACCTCACGCAGGATGTGGATGGACTCGGACTCCAGCGCCCGCAGATGCGGGCTGTCGACCCGGCGGGTGGCGAACGTCTCGTCGGTGGCGGTCATATCAGTCCCCGGGAGGTCAGCAGGTCCAGCAGCAGGGCCACCGACGACTCCTGGTCGACGGCCGCGGTGTCGATGCGAAGGTCCGGGTCGGCGGGGACCTCGTACGGGTCGTCGACGCCGGTCATCAAGCTGATCTCGCCGCGGAACGCCTTGGCGTACAAGCCCTTGACGTCGCGGTCGGCGCAGACCTCGACCGGGGTGGACAGGTGCACCTGCAGCAGCGCGGTCCCCCGGTCGGCGTGGTGGGCGCGCACCCGGTCCCGGGCATCGGCGTACGGCGCGATGACCGGGACCAGCACGAGCACGCCGTGCCGGGCCAGCAGTTCGGCCACGAAACCGATCCGGGTGACCTGGGTGTCGCGGTCGGCCTTGCTGAACCCGAGCCCGGCCGACAGGTGCGTGCGCACCTCGTCGCCGTCGAGCAGCTCGGTGTCGATGCCGCGCGCGGCGAGCACCTGGATCAGGGCCTTGGCCAGCGTGGTCTTTCCCGCGCTGGGCAGGCCGGTCAGCCACAGCGTGGCGCCCGGCCGGTCGCGGTGCCCGGCGGCGGACTCCGCCGGCGGCGCCGCGGTCTGGGTCGTCGTCATGTATTGATCCCACATTCGGTCTTGGTCAGCCCGGCCCACCGGCCGGCCCGAGCGTCCTGGCCCGGCAACACCTTCCGGGTGCACGGCTCGCACCCGATGGACGGGTACTCGTCGGACAGCAGGGGGTTGACCAGCACGTTGTTCTTCTCGATGTAGTGGGCGACATCGTCGTCGGACCACGCGGCCAGGGGGGCGATACGGACCTTTCCGCGCTTGGCGTCGAACTGGACGGCCGGAGTGTCGGCCCGGGTGGCCGATTCGGCCCGGCGCATGCCGGTGGCCCACGCCTCGTAACCGCGGAGCGCGCGGTTGAGCGGCGCCACCTTGCGCAGGGCGCAACACAGATCCGGGTCGCGCGCGAACAGGTCCTTGCCGTGCTCGGCGTCCTGCTCGGCGACCGTCTGCAGCGGCAGCAGCCGGCGCAGGGTGACCGGGTAGACCGCCTCGACCGCGTCGGCGGTGCCGATGGTCTCGATGAAGTGGTACCCGGTGTCCAGGAAGAGCACGTCAACGCCCGGGACCACCGTCGAGGCCAGATGGACCAGCACGTTGTCCTGCATCGACCCGGCGATGGCGAACGCCGGGCCGAACGTCGCGCCGGCCCAGCGCAGGATCTCCACGGCGGACGCGTCGGCCAGCTCGACCGCAGCGGTCGCGGCGATCGCCTCGAGTTCGGCCGGCGAGCGCAGGGCGGACGCCGTCGTCACGGAGCCACCTGCGCCGTCGCGGACGGGGCCGCCGAGCGCCCGGCCAGCCCGACGAACTTCACCGCGAACACCCGCAGGCAGTCCCGGCAGCTCCAGGCCCCGTGGCCGGCCTCGCTGGGCCACAGGTTGGTCTCGCCGCAGTACGGGCAGTATTGGGCCGGGGCCCGGTTCTCACTCATCGCGTCCGCCCGCGGTCGTCTCGTCGCCGGCTCATCGCAGCGCGTCCTCGTCGGCGCGCGCGACCCACTGGGCGAACCGCTCGCCCTCGGCGCGCTGCGCCTCGAACGAGGTGACGATCCGCTCGACGAAGTCGGGCAGCTCGTCGCCGGTGATCTTGTGGCCGCGGACCTTCCGGCCGAAGCCGGCGTCCAGGCCCAGACCGCCGCCCAGGTGCACCTGGAAGCCCTCGACCTGCTCGCCGGCGTCGTTGGTGACGATCATGCCCTTGAGCCCGATGTCGGCGATCTGGGTGCGCGCGCAGGCGTTGGGGCAACCGTTGATGTTGATGGTGATCGCCGGCAGCGTCGCGGCCAGGGCGCCGAGCCGGTTCTCCAGCTCGTCGACCAGCGCGATGCCGCGGGCCTTGGTGTCGACGATCGCCAGCTTGCAGAACTCCAGGCCGGTGCAGGCCATCATGTTCCGGCGGAAGGTCGACGGCGTCACCGACAATCCGAGGCCGGCGAGCCCCTTCACCAGCGAGTCGACCCGGTCGGGCTCGACGTCGAGGATGACCAGGCCCTGGTCGGTCGTCATCCGGATCCGGTCGGACCCGTGCGCCTGGACCAGGTCCGCCAGCTGGACCAGCAGCGTGCCGCTGACCCGCCCGACGGTCGGGTTCACCCCGACGTAGAACCGGCCGTCCTTCTGCGGGTGGACCCCGACGTGGTCGCGCGGGCCGTCGTAGTCCGCCGGTGCCGGCCCGTCGATCAGCGGCCGCTTGAGGTACTCGGTCTCGAGAACCTCGCGGAACTTCTCCGTCCCCCAGTCGGCGACCAGGAACTTCAGCCGGGCGCGGTTGCGCAGCCGGCGGTAGCCGTAGTCGCGGAAGATCGACACCACGCCGGCCCACCCGTCCGGGATCTCGTCCAGCGGCACCCAGGCGCCCAGCCGCTGGCCGAGCATCGGGTTGGTGGACAGGCCACCGCCGACCCACAGGTCGAAGCCGGGGCCGTGCTCGGGGTGCACCACGCCGACGAACGCGACGTCGTGGATCTCGTGGGCCACGTCCTGCCGCGGCGAGCCGGAGATCGCGGTCTTGAACTTGCGCGGCAGGTTGGAGAACTCCTCGCTGCCGATGTAGCGGCGCAGGATCTCGTGGACGGCGGGGGTGCCGTCGATCAGCTCGTCCGCGGCGACACCGGCCAGCGGCGAGCCGAGGATGACCCGGGGCACGTCCCCGCAGGCCTCGGCCGTGGTCAGCCCGACGCCCTCGATGGCCGACCAGATGTCGGGCACGTCCTCGACGCGCACCCAGTGCAGTTGGACGTTCTGCCGGTCCGTCAGGTCGGCGGTGTCCCGCGCGTACTTCTGCGACACCTCACCGACGGTCCGCAGGGCGGCCACCGACAGCTGCCCGCCGTCGATGCGCACCCGCATCATGAAGTATTTGTCCTCGAGCTCCTCGGGCTCGAGGACTGCGGTCCGGCCGCCGTCGATGCCCGGCGCCCGCTGGGTGTACAGGCCCCACCAGCGGAACCGGCCGCGCAGGTCGCCCGGATCGATGTCGTCGAAGCCGGTGTGCCGGTAGCGGTTCTCGATCCGGGCGCGCACGTGCAGGCCGTCGTCGTCCTTCTTCATCCGCTCGTTCGGATTCAGCGGCTCCCGGTACCCGAGCGCCCACTGGCCCTGACCACCCGGACGGCGATGGGCCCGGGCCCCCTTCGCGGCGGCCGCCGCGGGCGCCGGAGCACCGTCCCGTGCGGGGGCCGGACGGCGGGCCGGGCGCGACGCCGGAGACTGCGCGGCGGCGTCGACCGGCTGCGGGGCGTGACCGCCGGAGGTGTCGGCGGCGGGCTGTGCGGTGGGCATCTGAGTCCTTGGCGGGATAGCCGGGCGCCGTCGTTCGGCCGCGATGGATCCGCTGATCAGCGGGCGCGCCGGACACGACAGCCCGGCGCAGGGTGCGGCGGCGGGGTGTCAGGCGGCGAGGCAACAGGCAGCGCTGGCGACGCGCACGAGGTCGACCTCGCGGCAGCACACCAGAAACACTCCCTGATCAGACATGCGCCGAAGCATACCGGCACACGGGGCCAGGACCCAGCGCCCGAACGGGGGCGGCCCGCCGGTCGATCGTATGCTCCCCGCCGTGACCTCTCTGGCCCTGCTGGGCGCCGCGCTGTCCGACGAGCCCGCCACCGTGGTCGTCGAGCCACCGGGGACGGGGGTGGGCTTCTGGGCCGGCGGACCCAGCGTCGTGCACGAGGACGGGCTGTTCTACCTGGCCTATCGGCTGCGCCGGCCGGTCGACCAGGGCCGCGGGTACGCCAACGTGGTGGCCCGATCGACCGACGGCATCCACTTCGAGCCGGTCGCGACCCTGTCCGCGGAGACCTTCGACTGCGCCTCGCTGGAGCGGCCCGCACTGATCCGCCGGCCCGACGGTGGGTGGCGCATCTATGTGAGCTGTTCCACATTCGGCTCGAAGCACTGGTGGGTGGAGGCGGTCGACACCGCCCCCGGCGGGGACATCGCCGAGCTGGCCACCGGCACCCGGACCGTCGTCCTGCCCGGGGACGGCACCTCCGCCTGGAAGGACGTGGTGGTCACGCGCGACGGCGACCAGTGGCGCATGTGGGCCTGCGAGCATCTGCTCGACCGCGGCGACGACGAGGCCGACCGGATGCGCACGGTGTACCTGACCAGCACCGACGGGCTGACCTGGACCCCGGGTCGGGTCGCCCTCGGCCCGACCGCGCAGTCGTGGGACGCCCGCGGCGTCCGGGTGACCAGCGCCTGGCAGGCCGACGGCCGGTGGCTGGCCAGCTACGACGGCCGGGCCAGCGCCGCGGAGAACTGGTTCGAACGGACCGGCTTCGCGGCCGGTCCGGCACCCGACGACCTGGCCCCGGTGGCCGGGCCGATCGATCGTGACGGGCACACCCTGCGGTATGTCTCGATCGCCCGGGTGCCGGGCGGCCTGCAGGTCTACTTCGAGGCGCAGCGGGCCGACGGGGCAAACGATCTGCGGACGGTGTTCGTGCCGTCCGCAGCGGCGGCGGGCGTACGGTCGGGACTGTTTTCAGCGCAGTCGAACGAGAGGTGACCATCGGGATGACCGTCCCCACCATCGCATTGAACAACGGCGTGCAGATTCCCCAGTTGGGCTTCGGCGTCTTCCAGATCAAGCCGCAGGACACCGTGCAGGCGGTGACCGCCGCGCTCGACGCCGGCTACCGGCACATCGACACCGCCGAGATGTACGGCAACGAGCAGCAGGTCGGCGACGCCATCAAGGCCTACGACATCGACCCGGCCGAGGTCTTCGTCACCACCAAGCTCAACAACGGCTTTCACGCCTACGACGATGCCCTGCGGGCCATCGACGCCAGCCTGGCCGACCTGCAGCGCGAGCAGATCGACCTGTTCCTGATCCACTGGCCGCTGCCGGCGATCGGCTTCGACGACGCGTGGCGGGCGCTGGAGAAGGGGTACGCCGACGGCAAGCTGCGCGCGATCGGGGTCTCGAACTTCCAGCCGCATCACCTGCGGCGGCTGCACGAGGAATTCACCGTCCGCCCGGCGGTGAACCAGATCGAGGTCCACCCGTACCTGACCCAGACCGACCTGCTGGCCTTCGACGCCGAGCACGAGATCGCCACCGAGGCCTGGTCGCCGATCGCCCAGGGCCTGGTGCTGGACGACCCGGTGATCGTGGAGATCGCCGGCCGGATCGGGCGCACCCCGGCCCAGGTGGTGCTGCGCTGGCACATCCAGCTCGGCAGCATCGTGTTCCCGAAGTCGCTCCAGCCGGCCCGGATGGCCGAGAACTTCGACATCTTCGGCTTCGAGTTGGCCGACGACGACATGGCCCTGATCTCGGCCCTGAACCGGGACGAGCGCACCGGGCCGAACCCCGACGAGTTCAACTGGATCCCCGGCACGCCGCGCTGATCCGGCCTGCGGGTCGCTGATCGGCCTCGGACGGACCTGAACCGGCCCGCCAGCCTCGCCGGCGGGCCGGTTCCGTTCAGGTCCGGTCGGTGAAGGCGCCCCGGCCCTTGGGGTTCTGCCAGTCGGAGTGATCGACCCCGGTCAATTCGGACAGCAGCGCGTTGTCGTCCCGGAAGGAGGGCAGCAACTCCGCCCGCTGCTCCACCGAGAGGGCGGGACGCCGGTGATGCCCGCGCTGCAGCACTCCCAGCGCGACCTTCTCCCCCTGCCGCCAGATCTGCGGCGGCACCAGCGCCCCGGCCGCGGCCCCGGCCCGGACGCCGTACCGCAGCACCCGGTTGACCGGGGTGTCCGGCACCCAGTCCTTGACGTTGGCGCCGGGAATCGTGGTGACCACCCCGGTCGCCACGCCCAGGAACGCGCAGATGCGGTCCAGCACCTCGGCGGTGTTGTCGATGAGCTGCCGGTACCGCAGCACGAAGACCTGCTCCCGGGGGAACACCCCGTACAGGTGCTCGAGCTGGCGCCCGTACAGGCCGGTCTCCAGGTACCGCCAGAACGGCGCCCAGCCCGCCGCGATCCGCTCCGGCTCCTGGCGGCAGGCGGCCAGGAAGTCGGCCTCCGGTTCGAGGCCGTCACACCACAGGTGGACCCAGTTGGAGTAGGCCCGGTCCACCGGGTCACGGACGACCGCGATCATCTTGACGTCCGGGATCAGGGCGTGGATCCGCCGGTGGGCGGCGGTGTCCCAGAGGTAGAAGGGGGTCGACTCGCCGCGCAGCGTGCCGGCCGGCGCCGGGTCGAACAGCCGCTCGTAGGCGGACCGGTCCCAGACCCATTCCTGCGCGCTGTGGGCGTCGCCCGGCCCCCGCTGGTGCGCCCGATCGGGCCGCCGGCCATCGGTCAGGAAGAACTTGGGCTCCTTCGGCGTGGACAGGAACAGCTCGGGGTGCGGGATGAGGGCGTCGTGCAGCGCGGTCGACCCGCATTTGGGTGAGCCGATGATGAGGAAGTCGGGCAGAGCCATGGGGAGTTCACTCCGGTCTCGACGAGCGGGTACGGGTGCGCGGCGGTGCACACGGACAACGGGGTGAGGCGAGAGGGCGTACCACCGGCGATGCCGAACCCGGCGAGTTGGACGCGGGGGCGGCGGGGTGGACGCGGCGGGGGTCAGGAACAGGCGGCGCTGGTCACGCGCAGCAGGTCGACCTCGCGGCGGCACACCAGCCGCAGACCCCGGGTCACCATGGCCGGGGAGCCTAACGCATCCGGCCGCGACGCGGCCGGGGCATCGACCCGCACGGGGCGAAACCTCCGTCCCACCGGACCCGACCGGCCGTTGCCGGGCGCGGTGACCCGGCACTGTCGGACCGGCCCGGCATCATCGGCGCCATGGACACCTCGGCGCTGCTGCTCGGCGGACTCCTGCTGATCGTGGGCCTCGTCGTCGGGCTCGTCGTCGGCGTCCTGCTGGGCCGGGCCCATCCCCGCGACCGGACGGCCACCGGAGCCGGGCTCGACGCTCTGCTGGCTCCGGCGGCCGATGCGATGCAGCGGGTCGAGGAGCACCTGCACGAGGTGGAGCGGGACCGGGCGGCGGCCTACGCGGGCCTGCGCGAGCAGGTGTCCGCCCTGCACCTGACGTCGGCCGAGCTGAACCGGCACACCCGGGCGCTGGCCGGTGCGCTCAGCGCCCCGCAGATCCGCGGCCGGTGGGGCGAGACACAGCTGCGGCGGGTGGTCGAGCTGGCCGGGATGGTCGAACACTGCGACTTCGACGTGCAGATCGGCGGCCGGTCCACCGACCCGGATGCAGCCGGCGTGCGACCCGACATGATCATCCGGCTGTCCGGCGGGCGTCAGGTCCCGGTCGACGCGAAGGTGCCGTTCGCCTCCTATCTGGAGGCGGCGGGCTGCCCGGACGACCGGCGCCGCGCGGCGCTGCTCGCCGCGCATGCCCGGGCCCTGCGCGGCCACGTGGACGCGTTGGCCGCGAAGGCCTATTGGCGGCATTTCCAGCCGGCGCCGGAGTTCGTGGTGCTGTTCGTGCCCGGCGACCCGCTGCTTGACGCGGCGCTGTCCGCGGACCCGGGGCTGAGCGACTACGCGTTCGGCCGCAACGTCGTGCTGGCCACCCCGGGGACCCTGATCGCGCTGCTGCGCACCGTCGCCCACGTCTGGCGCCAGGAACGGCTGTCGGCCACCGCCGCCGAGGTGTACGAGCTGGGCCGGGAGCTGCACCGCCGGCTGAGCACCCTGTCCGGGCATCTGTCGTCCGTGGGCGCCGGCCTTGACCGGGCGGTCAAGTCCTACAACAACACGGTGCGGTCGCTCGAGACGCGGGTCCTGGTCTCGGCCCGCCGGATGGCCGACCTGGGTGTCAGCGGGGAGCCGCTGACCACCCCGAACCAGGTGGAGACCGCCCCTCTGGTCCCCCGGCAGGCCGACCCCGATGACCCGATGGCCGCGGCCGCGGACGCGACCGTTGACGCGGCGCTGCGCCGGGAAGCGGCCGAATCGGTGTATGTCACGCGTTTGTCCGACCGCCCGTCACGCGCCCGGGACGCTACCTTTGACCAATGACCACGAACGCCGCGGCTCGGCCGCGCCTCGCCGACGCCTCGGTGGTGTCCTCGGTCCGGGGCTGGCCGTCCTGGGCGGTCATCGTCCTGGCGCTCGGCTGCACCCTGGCCGGCGCGGCCATCGACGGGCTGACCGTCGGGGTGCTGTCGTGGGGTCTGCGGATCGGCTTCTACGTGGGCGTGCTCGGTGCGGCGCTGCTGGTCCGGCGCAAGTCCATCTTCACCGCCATGGTCCAGCCGCCGTTGGTGCTGGTCGTGGGCCTGATCGTCGGCGGCATGCTGTTCACCAACACCGGCGGCCTGTACAGCACCGCCCTGCGGCTGATCGCGACCTTCCCGACCATGGCGATGGGCACGGCTGCGGCGGTGCTGATCGGCCTGATCCGCATCGTGGCCCAGCCGTTGCGGCCCAAGGCCGGACGCGGCACCCGGCCCGCGCACGGCTGACCCGGGCCGCCCGGGCCCGCGGCTCAGGCGCGACCGCCGCCCGGCGCCGGCCGCCGCAGCTCCTTGGGCAGCGAGAAGGTCAGCGTCTCCGTGGCCGCGGTGAACTCCTCGGCCTCGGGAAAGTCGCGGTCCTGCAGGTGCGCCAGCACGCCGGCGACCAGGTCGTCGGGAACCGACGCCCCACTGGTCACCCCGACCGTGGTCACCCCGTCCAGCCAGGCCTCGTCGATCTCACCGGCGTCGTCCACCAGGTAGGCGGCGTCGGCCCCCGCGCCCTTGGCCACCTCGACCAGCCGGACGGAGTTGGAGGAGTTCTTCGACCCCACGACGATCACCAGGTCGCAGTCCGGGGCGATCTGCTTGACGACCTCCTGGCGGTTCTGCGTCGCGTAGCAGATGTCGTCGCTGGGCGGCGAGGTCATCAGCGGGAACCGCTTGCGCAGCAGGTCGACCGTGCCCAGCGTCTCGTCGACGGACAGGGTGGTCTGGGACAGCCAGATCACCTTCTCCGGGTCGCGGACGGTGACCGAATCGACGTCGGAGGCGTCGTTGACCAGCTGGATCGACTCCGGGGCCTCGCCCTGGGTGCCCTCGACCTCCTCGTGCCCGCGGTGCCCGATCAGCAAGATGTCGTAGTCCTCGGACGCGAACCGGCGGGCCTCCTTGTGCACCTTGGTCACCAGGGGGCACGTGGCGTCGATCACCCGGAGCTGCCGCTGGGCGGCCTGCTCGTGGACGGCCGGTGAGACGCCGTGCGCCGAGAACACCACCAGCGCACCTTCGGGCACCTCGTCGGTCTCCTCGACGAAGATCGCGCCGCGCGCCTGCAGGTTGGCGACCACACGCTTGTTGTGCACGATCTGTTTCCGCACGTAGACCGGGGCGCCGTACTGCTCGAGGGCCTTCTCGACCGTCACGACGGCGCGATCCACGCCGGCGCAGTAGCCACGGGGGCTGGCCAGCAGGACACGCTTGGCGGGCGGGGCGGTCGCAGCAGTCATGACCCAATCGTAGGTGCGACCCGAGAGATGGATCCCCCGCCGACCGGGGTGCGCGCCCGCCGGGCGATACGGCAGGCTGGTCAGCATGGCCATCACGCTGCCCTTTCCCGTCCGGGTCGCTGCCGGCATCGTCGCGACCGGTATCCAGTTGGTGCGGTCACTGCCCGAGGAGCTGCCGGCCATCCCGGTGGCCCTCGTGGGCAACGCCATGCGCCTGTCCATGAAGGTGCAGCAGGAGTTCACCAGCCTGGCCACCCGGGGCGACGAGCTGCTCGGCGGCCTGATCGGCGGCAGCCCGCAGGAGAAGCCCGGCTGGGCGACGTTCGACGAGGACGAGCCACCGGCGCCGCGCCCGCGGACGAGCGCGCCCGCGGGCAAGCCCACCGCGGCCCCGGCGGGGCGGAGCTCCACGACCGCCACGCCGGTCGCGCCGGCGCGGCCGCCGGCCGAAGGGCGCACGGCGCCCGAGGCGTCGTCGCTGCCCGATCCGGACACCACCGCGATCCAGGCCGCCGCCGAGGTGTCCGACGCAGTGGTGGACCTGGCGACCCACGCCGCGCCGTCGCCCACCGCAAACGGCGGCCCGGCCGGCCCGGCGACGGAGACGGACGGTTCGGTCGAGGAGCAGACCGCCGGCCCGGCCGTCCTGCCCGGCTACGACGCCATGACCCTGTCCCAGGTCCGTGGTCACCTGCGCGACCTGTCGGCCGCCGACGTCACCGCGTTGCTGGACTACGAGCAGTCCGGCGACAACCGCGCGCCGTTCCTGACCCTGCTGTCCAACCGGTTAGTCACCCTGGGCGCCCAGGACTCGTGACCCGCTCGCCCGAACCCGCCCGGCCCCCGGACTCATCCCGCCCGCCCTTCCCGGCCAAGGCGGGCGACACCACACGGGAGAATCCGTGGCCGGTGCGGACCCTGGCCCAGCGGATGACCGAGTACATCGCCCGGTCCCCCGCCGCCTGGATCGAAGGCCAGATCGCCCAGGTCAACCTCCGCGCCGGGTCCCCGACGTCGTTCGTCACGCTGCGGGATCCGTCCGTGCCGATGTCGGTGCAGATGGCCTGCCCGCGGTCGCTGCTGACCGCGATGGAGCCGCCGCCCGGCGAGGGGTCCCGGATCGTCGTCCACGGGCGGTTCGAGTTCTACCCGGCCCGCGGCAGCCTGACCTTCCGGGTGGATCAGGTACACCCGGTCGGCATCGGCGAGCTGCTGGCCCGGCTGGAACGGCTGCGCCGGCTGCTGGCTGCCGAGGGCCTGACCGCCGCCGAACGCAAGCGGCCGGTGCCGTTCCTGCCCCACGTCGTCGGGTTGATCACCGGCCGGGCCAGCGCCGCCGAGTCCGACGTGCTGGCCAACGCCCGGGCCCGCTGGCCGGCGGTGCGGTTCCGGGTGGAGAACCCGGCCGTCCAAGGCGTGTCGGCGGTCCCGCAGATCATGGAGGCGCTGGCCCGGCTCGACGCCGACCCGGAGGTCGACGTCATCGTGCTGGCCCGCGGCGGCGGCAGCATGGAGGACCTGCTGCCGTTCTCCGACGAGGCCCTGTGCCGGGCCGTCTCCCGCTGCCGCACCCCGGTGATCTCGGCGATCGGCCACGAGCCCGACCACCCCATCGTCGACGACGTCGCCGACGTCCGGTGCTCCACGCCCACCGACGCCGGCAAACGGGTCGTCCCCGACGCGGCGGCCGAGCGCCGGCAGGTCGAGCAGTTGCAGGCGCGGGCCCGGCGCGCGCTCACCGGTTGGGTGACCACCGAGGAGGCCCGGCTGCGCCGGCTCACCTCGGCCGCCGTCCTGGTCGACCCGCTGACGCCCCTCGACCGCCGGGCGGCGGAGGTGGCGGCGCTGCGCGAGCGGGCGCGGGTGACGATCACCATGACGCTGGAGCGGATCGAACGCGACGTCGCCCACCGCACGGCCCAGCTGCGCGTCCTCGGTCCGGCCGCGACGTTGGCCCGGGGGTACGCGGTCGTCCAGAGCGGCGGCCACGTCCTGCGCACCGTCGCCGACGCCCCGGCCGGAGCTCCGCTGCGGATCCGGGTCGCCGACGGCGCGGTGCTGGGCGTCAGTTCCGGCCCCGAACGCACCGCCCCCGAACGCACCGGCCCCGAACGAAAGGACGAGCGATGACCCCGCCCTCCGGGATCGACCTCAGCAAGAACGGGCGGGCCGGCGAACCGCCGGACGCGGCCGACCCCGCGGCCAGCTACGAGCACGCCCGGGACGAGCTGGCCACCGTCGTCGCCCGGCTGGAATCCGGCGGCCTGTCACTGGACGACTCACTCACCCTGTGGGAAAGGGGGGAGCAGTTGGCCGCGATCTGCACGCGGTTCCTCGACGGCGCCCGGGAGCGGGTCGAGCAGGCGCTGCGCTCAGGAACGGCCGATACCGGTCGGGATGAGCCCGAAGCCTAGGGGCACATCGCCGGGGTCGGCACCCAGTTGCACGATCGAATTGGCCGCGTCCACGAAGACCACCCGCGGCTCCCGGGACCGCGCCTCGGCGTCCGTCAGCAGCCCGTAAGCGATGATGATCACGATGTCGCCGGGGTGCACCAGGTGGGCGGCGGCGCCGTTGATGCCAACCTTCCCGCTGCCCCGGTCGCCGGCGATCACGTAGGTGCTCAGCCGCGCCCCGTTCGTCACGTCCACCACGTCGACCTGCTGGCCGGGGAGCAGGTCGGCGGCATCGAGCAGGTCGGAGTCGATCGTGATCGACCCGACGTAGTCCAGATTCGCCTCGGTCACGGTGGCCCGGTGGATCTTGCCGAGCAGCATCGGTCGCAACATCACGCCTCCCGGGTCCAGGTCGATGCAGGGGCTGCAGTGGGTGGAAGCCGCGGCGACGGTGACGCGGCCGTATCAGTATCGCGGCAGCGTGCGCCCGTCATGCGGTGAGGGTCATCACACGATCGTGTCAGTGACGAGGGCCGCACCCACCGGCCCCCGATCCGCTCCGTGGCTCACGCCGGGTCGGCGATCCGTCCGGCACCCGGCTGCCGACCCGGTGCGGACCTCGCCCGGCCAGGCCCGGCGCGGGCGCGGCCTGCAGTTCGCGGTCGCCTGATCGCGGTCACCGGGCCGGGGCACCGGGCCCCGTCGCCGGCCCGGTGGGGCAGCGATCAGACCGGCAGCAGCTCGGCGAGCAGGCTGGTGACCCGGACCCGGATCTCGTCGCGGATGGGCCGGACGGCCTCGATGCCCTGGCCGGCCGGATCGTCGAGCTTCCAGTCCTCGTAGCGCTTGCCCGGGAAGACCGGGCAGGTGTCCCCGCAGCCCATCGTGATCACCACATCGGAGGCGCGGACCGCGTCGGTGGTCAGGATCTTCGGCTGCTGGTCGGAGATGTCGATGCCGACCTCGGCCATGGCGTCCCGGGCGACCGGGTTGATCCGGTCGGCGGGCACCGAGCCGGCCGACCGCACCTCGACCCGGCCGCCGGACAGCGCCGTCAGGAACCCGGCGGCCATCTGCGAGCGACCGGCGTTGTGCACGCAGACGAACAGGACACTGGGCTGGTCGGGCATCGGATGGCCTCCGCCGGGATCGGCGGCCGCAGGCTGGACGCGGCCGATTGCCTCAACGATACTTGACTCAATAACCATGGAGGTCAGGGGTGGACGAGAGCGTGCTGCGCCGGGCCCGGGTGCACTCCGCGCTCGGCGAGCCGGCCCGGCTGGCGATCGTCGACCGGTTGATCCCCGGCGACGCGGCCCCCGGCGAGCTGGCCCGCGAGCTGGGGCTGGCAACGAACCTGCTCGCCCACCACCTGCGGGTGCTGGAGCGGGCCGGCGTCATCCGCCGGTCACCGTCGGAGGGCGATCGTCGCCGCAGCTATGTCCGGCTGCACTGGGAGGAACCACTGGTCCGGGACGTGCTGACGCCCACCGGGACCGATCCCGTCCGGGGGCGGCGGGTCGTGTTCGTCTGCACCCACAACTCCGCCCGGTCGCAACTCGCAGCGGCGGCGTGGACCCGGGTCAGTCCGGTGCCGGCCGGCTGCGCCGGCACCCACCCGGCCGCGCACGTGCATCCGGGCGCCGTCGCGGCCGCCCGGCGGCACGGACTGCGACTCGGGCGGGCCCGTCCGGCCCCGGTCGAGCGGGTCCTGTCCCCCGCGGACCTGGTGATCGCGGTCTGCGACAACGCCCACGAGGAACTCGATGCCACCCTGCCCCGGTTGCACTGGTCGATCCCGGACCCCGTCCGCCTCGGGACCGACGCGGCGTTCGACGCCGCTTACGACGACATCGTCCGCCGCGTCACCGGTCTGGACGCGCTGGCCCGCAAATCCGGCTGAGCTCGGGACCTCGGCCGGCCGGGCGCACCGGGCCCCGGCCGGGCCGGGTCAGCACGAGGGTCAGCGCGGGCCGGTGAGTCCGTGGCCGAGGGCGACGGCCCGGTCCCGGGCCGCGGCCGCCCGGCAGGCGGTGTCGCACACCTGCACGGCGGCGCACGCGTCGCAGAACCGCACGGCGGGGCGATCGCGCCAGGCGGCCCGCAGCCGCCCGACCGCGCTCATCGCTCCGCCCCCGGGCGGCGGGCCCGGATGATCGCCGCGTGCATGCCCGGCGCCGCCTCGTGCGTGAAGGCGACGTCGGCATCGACGAACCCCGCCGAGGCCAGGCCGTCGAGGTATTCGGAGCGGGACAGCGCACCGGCGATGCAGCCAACGTAGGAGCCGCGCTCGGCCCGGTCCGCCGCCGACAGCTCATCCTGCGCCACCACGTCGGAGATCCCGATCCGCCCGCCCGGGGCGAGCACCCGGAACATCTCGGCGAGCACCGCGGGTTTGTCCACCGACAGATTGATCACGCAGTTGGAGATCACCACATCGACCGCGGCATCGGGCAGCGGGATGTCCTCGATGTGCCCCTTGACGAACTCGACGTTCGTCGCCCCCGCACGGGCCGCATTGGCCCGGGCCAGGTCGAGCATCTCGTCCGTCATGTCCAGCCCGTAGGCGAAGCCCGCGGGACCGACCCGCCGGGCGGACAGCAGCACGTCGATGCCCCCACCGGAGCCGAGGTCGAGCACCCGCTCGCCGGCCTTCAACTCGGCCACCGCCAGCGGGTTGCCGCAGCCGAGACTGGCCAGCACGGCCTCCGCGGGCAGTTCGGAGGTCTCCCCCGGTTCGTAGAGCCCGGCCCCGAACGGCGCGTCCTGGTCGTCCAGCACGGTCGCTCCGCCGCCGCCGCAGCAGTCAGCCCGGACCTCCGTCCCGGCCCCGGTCCCGTCGCCCGACCGGGCGACCGTCCGGGCCGCCCGCGCGTACCGCTCCCGGACCTGATCCCGCAATCCCTCGTCCGCCATCGCCCGTCCTCCTCGCCTGCCGTTTCACATCGATGCTCATCGATGCGTTGCCCATGCTGCCAGTCGTATCGACAGACGTCAATACGACTGGCAGGATGACGGGTGTGGCCATCCCGATCCGGACGACGCTCCCGCTGACCGACCTCGCGTCGTGCTGTCCCCCGGGCGCCGGTGGGGTGCTGGACCAGGCATCGGCCGAGCGCTTGGCGACCGTGCTCAAGGCCCTGGCCGAACCGAATCGGCTGCGGCTGATCTCGATGATCGCCGCGAACGCGGCGGCCGGAGCGACCTGCGTCTGCGACCTGATCGAACCGGTCGGGCTGAGCCAGCCGACCGTGTCGCATCATCTGAAGGTGCTGACCGACGCCGGGCTGCTGGCCCGCGAGCAGCGGGGGAAGTGGGCCTACTACTCCCTGGTGCCGGACGCGATGGCCGCCGCGGCCGCGGCGATCAGCCCGCCGGCCGACGGGCGCGCCGACCGCGGCTGAGGCGGAGGACGTTCGGACGCCCCGGCCGGGCTACCCCCGGCCGATGAACGGCATGGCCGTGGCCATCACCGTGATCGTCTGCACGTTCGCGTCCAGGGGCAGCGACGCCATGAAGGCCACCGACCGGCCGACGTCGCGCACGTCCATGGTCGGTTCCACCATCAACGCCCCGTTCGGCTGCGGGGTTCCCGACTGCCAGCGCGCGGTCAGTTCCGTCGCGGCGTTGCCGACATCGATCTGACCGCAGGCGATCCCGTAGGGCCGGCCGTCCAGGGACAGCGACTTGGTCAGCCCGGTGATGGCGTGCTTGGTGGCCGTGTAGGCCACCGCCCGGACGCGGGGGGTCTGCGCCGAGATGGACCCGTTGTTGATGATCCGGCCGCCCTGCGGCTCCTGCGCCCGCATCACCCGGAAGGCCTCGCGGGCGCACAGGAACGCTCCCGTCAGGTTGACCGCGACCACCGCGTTCCATTCCGCCAGCGGAATCTCGTCGATGTCGCGGGACGGCGCGAACATGCCGGCGTTGTTGAACAGCAGGTCGACCCGGCCGAACTCGCGGACCGCGCCGTCGAACACCCCGGCGACGGCGGCCTCGTCGGTGACGTCGGCGGGTCGCGCCACCAGCCGGCCGGGCAGCCCGGCACCGTCGGCCACCACCGACTCCAGCGCCTGCCGCCGGCGGCCGACCAGCCGCACCGTCCACCCGTCGCCGGCCAGCGCCAGGGCGGCGGCCCGCCCGATCCCGCTGCCGCCCCCGGTGACGATCGCGATCCGACCCTGCTCCGCCACCGGGACCTCCTCGTCCACCGACACCCCGGTGAACGCGAAGGCGCCCACCGGGTTCCGATGGTCCCACAGGCCGGGCCACGGTCCGGCCCCCGGCCGGCCGGGGGCCGTCCCCCCATCGGGAACCGGGCCGCGGCGGAGGTGACCAGCTGACCGGGTGTCCCGATCCGCCCGGGTCGTCGGCGTGGCCGAAGCCCGGAGCGGCGGACCGGGAGCGCGTTCGGTCGGCGCCGACCGGTGCCGGCGACACTCGAGCCACCCGTCGAGCCCCGCTGGACGGCCGGCCCGCCTCGGCCGGTGGACGGACATGCCCGCCGTCGTTCGGAACCCGGGCACCGGGCGTCGTGGCCTACTCTGCGGTCCATGGACCCGATCGCCGCGTTGCGCCGGATCGGCTTCCTGCTGGAGCGGGAACGGGCCCCCACCTACCGGGTCCGGGCCTTCCGCAACGCCGCACTCACGCTGGCCGGGCTCGGGCCGGACGAGTTGGACCGGCGGAGCGCGGACCGCACCCTGACCGAGCTGCCGGGCATCGGCAAGACGACCTCCGCGGTCATCGCCCAGGCGCTGGCCGGGCAGGTTCCGGACTACCTGGCCGACCTGGAGGCGCGCGTGGCGCCGCTGACGACCGGCGGCGACGCCATCCGGGCCCGGCTTCGGGGCGATCTGCACTCGCACAGCGACTGGAGCGACGGCGGCAGCCCCATCCAGGAGATGGCTGTCACCGCGATGGAGCTGGGTCACGAGTACCAGGCCCTGACCGACCACTCCCCCCGGCTGACGGTCGCCAACGGGCTCTCGGTCGCCCGGTTGCGCCGCCAGCTGGGCATCATCGCGACGCTCAACGAGCACCTCGGCACCTTCCGGCTGCTGTCGGGGATCGAGTGCGACATCAACGAGGACGGCACCCTCGACCAGACCGACGAGATGCTGGGGGCGGTCGACGTCGTGGTCGCGTCGGTGCACTCCAAACTGAGGTCGGAACCCGGGCCGATGACGCGGCGGATGCTCCGGGCGATCGCCGACCCGCACACCGACGTCCTCGGACACTGCACCGGCCGCCTGGTCACCGGAGGCCGTGGGACCCGGCCGCCCAGCCGGTTCGACGCCGAGGCCGTGTTCGCCGCGTGCGCCGAGCACGAGGTGGCGGTGGAGATCAACAGCCGCCCCGAGCGGCTCGACCCGCCCCGCGCCCTGCTCCGGCAGGCCGTCGCGGCCGGTTGCCTCTTCAGCATCGACACCGACGCCCACGCCCCCGGCCAACTGGACTGGCAGCCCTACGGGTGCGCCCGCGCGCAGGAGTGCGGCGTGCCCGTCGACCGCATCGTCAACACCTGGCCGCTGGACCGGCTGCTCACCTGGACCAACCGCCGCTCCTGACCCGCGCCCTCCCCGATCCCGCGCCGCGGCCCCCTGCCTCCCCGCCGCCCGGCCGCGCCGCCCTCACCCGCCCGGCCGCCCCGCCACCCCGCCCCGCCGCCACCCTGCCCCCCTCACCCGCGCGGATCATCAACGCCGGCGGTGCGCCACGAGGCGCTGCTTGTTCGAGTGGAGGTGAGAGGCCACCACCGCTGACCCTGTCGTAGCGGGGCGGTGGAGCTGAGGGCAGCCCGTTGCCGGGGTACGCCGGGAACGGG
>NZ_JBMDXT010000404.1:0-5840 GCF_048594475.1 Nakamurella sp.
GCGTCGGGCTCGTCGTGCCGCCGAGCGGACCGCACGCGACCCCGCCGGTGCAGTCCGTCCGGACCGCCCTCGGACTGTCCGGTGCGGTGGCCTTCGCGGTCACCCAGCACGCCTGCGCGTCCGGCCTGCTCGCCCTCGACCTGGCCGGCCGGCTGCTGGCCACCGACGAGGAGGACGCGCTGGCCCTGGTGCTGACCGGCGAGAAGGCCTACCCCGCGGTCAACCGGACGATGCCGGCGCCCACGGTGACCGGTGAGGCGAGCGCGGCCCTGCTGGTCGGCCGGTCCGGCGCGGGCGACCGCGTGCTGTCCTACGAGTGGCGGGTCGACGGCGAGTTCCGCGACGGCACCGCGATGGCCGGGCCGACCCGGTCCCGGTTCCACCAGCGCTACCCGCAGACCCTGGCCGAGGTCGTCCAGGCGGCCGTGGCCCGGGCCGGCCTGGAGCTGGCCGATCTGGCGATGATCCTGCCGCACAACGTCAACCGCGCCTCATGGGTCCGGGTGGCGGCCCTGCTGGGGTTACCGCTGGACCGCATCTTCCTGGACAACGTGCCGGTCACCGGGCACGCCTTCTGCGCCGATCCCTTCGTCAACTACCGCTGCGCGGTCGACGCCGACCGATTGCCGCCGGGCCGGCCCTACCTGCTGGCCAGCGTCGGGCTCGGCGCGGTCTACGCGGCGATGGTGATGCAGGCCCGCGGGCCGGCCGGCGGGTGGTCGGGATGACCGCCGTCCTGGGCGCACCGGCGGCGCCGGTCACGGCAGCGGCCACGGCAGCGGCCCCGGCAGCGGCCACGGATGGCCGGCCGGCGCCCGAGCGGGCGCCGAGACCGGTTCTGGCCCTGACTTTTCCGCACGCCGGCGGGCACCCCGCCGGTCCCGGGCTGCGCGCCCTGTGGGCCGACCGGCTGGCCGCCGGCGCGGCCCCGCCGCCTCGCGGGTGCGACGGCCCGGGCCGGTCGTTCGCGGCGATGGCCGCCGCCCTGCTCGACCGGCTGCCCGGGGCCACGGGGGCGGAGCTGGTCGTGCTGGCCCACGTCACCCCCGATCTGGACCCGCGGGACTCGGTGGCCGGTGCGCTCGCCGCGCCCGGCCGGCTGGTGTTCGCGGTGTCCGACCAGGGCCGGCTGGCACCGTTCACCGCGCTGCGGATCGCCGCCGCCTTCCCCGACCGGCGCCCGGCCGTGGTGATCGCTCTGGACCAGGCGCGGGTGCCCTACGCCGATCCCGACCTGTCCGCCCTGGACGACCGGTCCGACCACGCCGTGGCGCTCCGCCCGGACCTGGGTTTCGGCCCGGTCCGGCAGTGGGCCGGGGTGTCCGGCGACCGGCTCGGCGACGTGCTGGCCGGGGCCCTGGCCACCGAGCGGCCCGACCTGGTCGTGCTCGGGCCGGCCCTGCCGCCGGCGGCCGGGTGGTCCTGGCGCCGGGCCCCGGGAGACCGGCTCGGCACCGCCGTCTTCGACGCGCTGGCCGCCGACCACGATCGGCCCGATCCGGCCCGGCGAACGACGGTCGTGGAGTACGAACCGGCGACCGCCACCCTCGCCCTGGTCACCTGGGGCCGCCCGACACCCGTCCCGGCGCCGGATCTCCGGCCGGACCCGCCGCACGACCGCTAGGGGCACGCCATGGAACCCACCCTGCTGTTCGATCTGCTCGACGACGCCGCCGCCCGGGACCCGCACGCCCCGGCCCTGACCGCCGGAGAGACCACCCTGAGCTACGCCGATCTGGCCGCGGCCAGCCGCCGGGCGGCCGCCTGGCTGGCCACCTCCGGGGTCCGCCGGCGGGACCGCGTGGTCGTGCTGACCCGCGACCTCCTCCTGCCGGTGCCGCTCCTGGTCGGCTGCGCCCGGCTCGGCGCCGTCGTCGTGCTGCTGCACGAGGAGGTCCTGGACCCGACGGTCCGGCACGTGCTCGCCGACACCGAGCCGGCCCTGCTGGTGACCGACCGCCCGGACGCCGCGGCCGCGGCCGTGGAGCGGGGCGTCGCGGTGGCGACCGGATCGGCGGCGCGCGCGGGCATCGCCGCCGCCGCGCCGGCCGATCCGGCCCGGCCGCTGAGCGTCGACCCGGTCTGCCTGATCTACACATCGGGCAGCACCGGGCTGCCCAACGCCGTGGTCTCCACCCACGCCCAGGTGGTGTTCGCCGCCCGGGCCATCCAGTCCCAGCTGGGCTACCGCGCCGACGACGTCGTGTTCTCCGCGCTGCCACTGTCTTTCGACTACGGCCTGTACCAGGTGTTCCTCGCCGCGCTCGGGGGTGCCCACCTGCATCTGGGGTCGGCGCAGGACGCCGGGGTCGGGCTGTTGCACCGGTTGCGCGCGGCCCGCGCGACCGTGCTGCCGGCGGTGCCGTCGCTGGCCGCCATCCTGGCCCGGCTGCTCGAACGCTACGGCGGCCGGCTCGATCTGCGCCTGCTGACCAACACCGGCGCCGACATGCCGGCCGCCACCGTCGCCCGGCTGCGGCGGCTGCTGCCCGGCCTGACGGTGCAGCTGATGTTCGGCCTCACCGAGTGCAAACGGGTCAGCATCATGCCGCCGGACGGCGACCTGGCCCGGCCGGGGGCGTGCGGGCGTCCGCTGCCGGGCACCGAGGTGATCGTGCTGGACGACGACGGGACCGCGCTGCCGCCCGGCCAGGTCGGCGAGATCGTCGTCCGGGGTCCGCATGTGATGGCCGGCTACTGGCGGCGACCCGCCCTCACGGCCCGGCGCTTCCACCGGACCGACGACCTCGGGGTCGAGCTCCGGTCCGGCGACTACGGCTACCTCGACGGGGACGGTTACCTCTACTTCGTCGGCCGCCGCGACGACATCTACAAGTCGCGCGGCTTCCGGGTCAGTGCCACCGAGGTCGAGGCGGCCGCCCTGCGGGTGCCGGGCGTGGCCGCCGCCGCCGTCCTGCCGCCCACCGCGGACCGGCCCGAGCCGGTGCTGTTCGCCGTCACCGACCTGGACCAGCCGACCTTCCGGGACCGGCTGCGCGAGCAGCTCGAGCACTACAAGATCCCGCGCCACTGCGAGCTGGTGGATGCGCTGCCGCTCAACCAGAACGGCAAGACCGACAAGAAGGCCCTGGCCGTCCGCGCCGACGCCGGCCGGCTGATCGCCTGATCCGCTCGACCCCCCATCCCGCCCCGCCCGGGCGCCAGCAAGGAGCCACAGCCATGTCCGAGTCCACCCGCCGGGTCTACCTCTTCCCCGGCCAGGGCGCCTACCTGCCCGGCGCGATGGCCGCCTTCGCCCACCACCCCGGGGTGCGGTCGGTGCTCGACGAGATCGACCGGACCGTCCCGCCCACCGGCGCCGGGGTGACCGAGCTGCTGCTGGCCGCCGGCGGACGGCCGCTGGCCGAGCTGCTGGCCGCCGAACCCGTCGGCCTGCAGCTCGCCCTGTTCGGCACATCGGTCGCCCTGTTCGGCGAGATCGCCGGCACGGTCGGTGATGCCGACGTGCTGATGGGCCACAGTCTCGGCGAGATCGCGGCGCTCACCGCCGCGGGCGCGCTCACCGTGGCCGACGGGGCGCGGATCGTCGCCGCCCGCACCGCCCGACTCACCGCCGCGGCCCCGCCCGACGGCGGCATGCTGGCCCTGGCGGCGGGCGCGGACGTCGCGGCCGGCCTGGTCGCCGCGGCCGACGATCCGGGCGTGGTGGTCGCGGTCCGCAACGCACCGCGCCAGACCGTGCTCTCCGGCCCGCGCCCCGGCCTGGCCAGGATCGCGGCGGCCGCATCCGCGCTCGGGGTCGGCGCGACCGTCCTCGGATCGCCGTTCGCCTTCCACCATCCGGCGCTCGGCGCCGCCGCCGCCGCGTTCCGCACCGCCGTCGCCGGGGTGATCGTCCACCCGCTGCGGCACCGGGTGCATTCGCCGATCCTGGGCCGCGACTACCGCGACGGGGACGACCTGGCCGCGCTGCTGGCGCACCACCTGGTCCGGCCGGTCGACCTGGTGTCCGCCGTCCGCCGGCTGCACGAGCACGGGCACACCGTGTGGGTGGAGTGCGGCGCCCGGGACGCGCTGGGGTCGGCCGTGCGCCGCACCGTGCCCGGCGTCCGGACCCTGTCCTGCCTGGACGGCAGCCGGCCCGGGCCGGACCTGGTCGGCGCGGTGCGCGAGCAGCTCACCGGCACGGCCGGCCCGTCCGTGACCCTTCCGGTGGTCGGGACCGTCGGCCCGGTCGACGACGCGCCCGGCCCCGTGCCCGGCGCACCGCTCGCCCTGGTCGCGGACCCGCCCGCCCTGGTCGCGGACCCGCCCGCCCCCCGCGGCCCGGCGCCTGCGCCGGCCGCCAACCGCGCCGAGCTGATCGCCCGGTTGCGGGCGACGTACGCGGCCGCCCTTGACTATCCCGCCGCGGTGTTCACCGAGGACGCCGACCTGGAGGCCGATCTCGGCGTCGATTCGGTCAAGCAGACCGAACTGCTGGCCCGGGTGTCGGACGAGTGCGGCGTCGCCGTGACCGGGGCCGATCTCGGGCTGGCCGAGCTGTCGACGCTGGGCCGCATCGCCGACGCCGTGCTGGCCAGCGGGCCCCTCACCCCCGGCGCGGTGGCGCCGGCCGGGCCGACCGTCCCTCCGGCACCGGGGTGGCCCGCCGGGGCCGCCGACCGGCCCGCGGCCGCCGACCGGCCCGTGACCGCCGACCGGAACGCCCTGCTCGCCGACCTGCGCCGCACCTACGCCGGCGCGCTGGACTACCCCGAGTCGGTCTTCACCGAGACCGCCGACCTGGAAGCCGATCTGGGCATCGACTCGGTCAAGCAGACCGAGCTGCTGGCCCGGGTCAGCGAGCAGCTGCCCGGCGGGGCGGCCGGCCGCGACGTCCCGCTGGCCGACCTGGCCACCCTGGGCGCGATCGCCGACTTCATGCTGCGCGCCGGTACCGGCCTCGGCACCGTCACCGTGGCCGAGCGGAGCTGAGGGCGATGTCCACCGCGGAGGCCGACGGCCGGGTCGTACTCGTCACCGGCGGCGCCAAGGGGGTCGGCCGGGAGGTCGTCCGGGCGTTCGCCCGGACCGGTGCCACCGTGCTGGTCAACTACTTCCACTCGCGCGAGGCGGCCGAGGCGCTGCGCGCCGAACTGGCCGCCCAGGGGTGCCCGATCACGCTGCTGCGCGGCTCGGTCGCCCGGCAGGACCAGGTCGACGCCATGTTCGACACGATCGCCCGGGACGTCGGACGCCTGGACGTGCTGGTGAACAACGCGGCCCTGGGTGCGCTCCGGCCGCTGGACGAGCTGGACGAGCGGGACTGGACGCGCACCTTCGACACGATCCTCAAGGGGTCGCTGTGGTGCTCCCGGCGGGCGGCCGCACTGATGCCGGCCGGCGGCGCGATCGTCAACCTCTCGTCGGTCGGGTCCCCGTTCGTGCTGGACGGCTACACCGCGATCGGCACGGCCAAGGCCGCCCTGGAGTCGCTGACCCGTTACCTGGCCGTCGAATTCGCCCCCGCCGGGATTCGGGTCAACACCGCGTCGGGCGGGCTGCTCGACAACGCGGTGGCCGGCCTGTTCCCGGACGCCGTCCGGTTGCGGGCCACCGTCGTCGGCGCGACCCCGCTGGGCCGGCTGGGCACCGAGGCCGAACTGGCCGAGGTCGTGCGGTTCCTCGCCTCGCCGGGCGCGTCGTGGGTGACCGGGCAGTGCCTGGTCGCCGACGGCGGGCTGTCGCTCGGGCACGCGATGCTCAGCGCCGGGCCGCCACCTCCGGCCGGGCCCGACCCCGGCGCCACCACCCGGACCGCCCCCGGCGCCACCACCCGGACCGCCCCCGGCGCCACCACCCGGACCGCCCCTGGCGCCACCACCGGGACCGCGCCC
>NZ_JBMDXT010000405.1:0-13961 GCF_048594475.1 Nakamurella sp.
GCCGACCGCGACGATGCCCGGCTGGCTGGCGGCGTTCGCCGACGCCAACCCGATCTCCCAACTGGTCACCACGATGCGCGGGTTGATGATCGGCGGCCCCGTCGCCACCAGCCTGATGTGGACGCTGGTCTGGATGGCCGCGCTGCTGGTGGTCTTCGTCCCGCTGGCCCTGCGCGGGTACCGCCGGCGGGTCTGACCCGACCGGGCCGGCCGGCCCGTCCGGTCGGTCGCCGGCCGTCAGACCGGACCGATCGGAGCGCCGACGGTGCGGTCGGCGTCCGCCCGCCCGGCTCCGGCCCTCCCGGCGTCGGCGCTCCCGTCGACCACCCCGTCCGGGACCGTCCCGTCGGGAGTCACCCCGTCCGGGACGGCCCGGGCGGGGTCGAGCGCGTCGATGGCATCCGCCCGCGACAACGCCGTCCCGGCCCGGTAGTGCTTCGCGAAGTCCGAACCGAGCTCGGCCCGCAGCCGGGCGGTCAGCCGGGCCACGACCGGGTCGAGCGCATCGTCACTGCCCCGCAACCGGGCGGCGGCGCCGAGCGCGGTGGCCGCGGCCGCCGGCCGGCCCACGGCGGCGGCCAACCAGGCCACCGCGACCCCGACCGTGGCGATCACCGGCATGTCCTCGGTCCGCCGGGCGACCGGATAGCCGACCCGCAGGTCGGCGGCCGCCTGGTCGGCGTCGCCGACATGCACGGCGATGACGGCGGCGGTGGCGCAGACGACGGCCAACGCGTGGCCCTCGACCACCTCCGAGCCCTGATACCCCCGGGTGGTGCGGAGTTCGGCCGCCAGCTCGGCCGCGCCGGGCAGATCGCCCGCCAGCAGCCGGATCATCGCCCGCAGTCCGGCGACGAACAGGTCGCGGTCGAAGCCCGGCGTCCGGTGCGGCTGCAGCGCCCGCACCTGGTCGATCAGCGCGGACGCGCGCGCGAGGTCGCCGGCCCGCATCAGCAGCCCGGCCATCCGTACCCGCACCATCGCCTGGTCGTCGGTCGATCCGAGTTCCTCGGCCAGGGCCAGGGCCCGCTCGTAGTCGGCCAGTCCGCCGGAGACGTCACCGTCCATCCCGCGCAGGTTGCCGCGCGAGGCGAGCACCGACGACTGACCCCAGCGATCCCCAATCCGTTCGAAACCGGCCAGCGCACGGTCGATCTCGTCACGATGATCGTCGATCCGGCCCTCGTTCTCGGCGAACAGGGCGTGCCCCATGGCCACCGCCGCCCTGGTCCACTCGTCGTCCTGCACCCACGGCGCCCGCAGGGCGGCCGCCGCGGTCTCCCGATCGTTGCCGAACAGCGCCAGCACCGTGGGCAGCATGGCGAAGCCGGAATTCGGCGGCGGCGGCCCGGCCAGCAGGGAGCGGGCCAGCCGCCGGCTCAGCACCCGAACCCCGGCCCCGGACTGCTCGCCGTTCGGGTCGACGAACGCCCCGAACAGCGACACCATGGCCACCGCCCAGGGCCGTTGCGGGTGGTCGGTGCACGCGGCCAGGGCCGTCCTCATCGCCCCCGACGCCTCGGCCTCGGCCCCGGTCATCTGCCAGAACCAGGTCATGGCCATCGCCAGCTCCAGGCCGGCCGTCCGGTCCGCCGGGTCGCCGGACTCGGCCAGGACGCGCAGCGCGGCGGCGATGTTGTCCCGCTCGGCGGTCAGGGTGGCGATGGCGTCGAGCTGGTCGGCGGTGCGCAGCAGCGGATCCGTGCGGTGCGCCAGGTCGACGAAGTACCGGGCGTGCGCCAGCCGCGCGGCGGACACCTCGCCCCGCTCGGCCAGGCGCTCCACGCCGTACTCGCGGATGGTCTCGAGCATCCGGTAGCGGGCGGCCGGGCCGTCGACGACGGTCAGCAGGGACTTGTCGACCAGGGCCAGCACGAGGTCGCCGACCGCGCCGGCGGGCAACCGGTCGTCGGCACACACCGCGGTCGCGGCGGCCACGGTCGCCCCGGCCGGGAAGACGGCCAGCCGTTCGGCGAGCAGCCGCTCGTCGGCATCCAGCAGCCCCCAGCTCCATTCGACGACGGCGCGCAGGGTGCGGTGCCGCGGCATCGCCGTCCGGCTGCCGCCGGTGAGCAGGCGGAACCGGTCGGACAGGCGGGCCGCGATCTCGCCGATCGGCATCACCCGCAGCCGCGCCGCCGCCAGCTCGATGGCCAACGGCAGCCCGTCCAGCCGGCGGACGATCTCGACCACCTGCGCGACGGTCGCCGCCGACACCTCGAACCCGGAGGCCACCGCCCGGCCGCGTTCGACCAGCAGCCGCACCGATGGGTACCGGGTCGCCTCCGCGGCGGTCACGCCGACCGGCGGCAGGCCCAGCGGCGGCACCACACACAGCGCCTCGCCGACGATGCCCAGCGGCTCCCGGCTGGTGGCCAGCACCCGCAGCCCGGGGCTGCGGGCGAGCAGCCCGTCGACCAGATCGGCGACCGGCGTGATCAGGTGCTCGCAGTTGTCGACGACGAGCAGGCAGTCGGCGCCGGCGAGCACGTCGACGAGGTGGTCGGGGGAATCGCGAACGGTGCGGTCGCTGCGCCGTTCGACCGCGCGGGGGTCGACCAGGCCGAGGGCACCGATGACCGCCGGCACGATGCCCGCCGCCTCGGTGACCGGGGCCAGCTCGACCAGATAGACGCCGTCCGGCCGATCGTCGGCCAGCAGGGCGCCGACCTCCTGGGCCAGCCGGGTCTTGCCCGCCCCGCCGGGCCCGACCACGGTCACCAGCCGGCCGTCGGCCAGCAGGTCGCGGATCCGCCGCACCTGCTCGTCCCGGCCGATCAGACGGGGCAGCGGGGCGCGCAGGTTCGTGCGCCGGGGGTGGGACCGGGGCGGGGCCGGCCCCGGCCCGGTGGTCGCCGCGATCTCCCCGCGCAGCACGGCCAGGTACACGGCCTGCTCCTCGGCCCCGGGGTCGACGCCCAGCTCACCGACCAGCCGGTCGCGGAGCCGCTCGTGCACGGCCAGCGCGTCGGCCTGCCGACCGGTCAGCGCCAGCGCCCGCATCAGCTGCCCGGCCAGCCGCTCCCGCAACGGGTGGGCGGCGACCAGCTGCTCGAGGTCGGCGACGACGTCCGCGGCCGACCCGAGCTGCAGCCGGGCCTCGATCAGGTCGATCTGCGCATCCAGGCGCAGTTCGACCAGCCGGGCCCGGGAGCCCGCGGCATACGGCCCGTCGGCCGCGTCGGCCAGCGGCTCCCCGCGCCAGAGGGCGAGGGCCCGGCTCAGCTCGTCCCGGGCCCGATCGGGCCGGCCCTGCTGCAGCGCGCGGCGCCCGGACGCCACCAGGTCACCGAAGACGGTCGCGTCGACGTCGCCGGCCGCCACCGCGAGGCGGTACCCGCCGGGCACCGGCTGCACCTCGGCCGCGTCGCCGATCGCCCGCCGGAGGCGGGACACCAGCGACTGCAACGCATTGACCGGGTCGGCCGGCGGGCCATCCGGCCAGACCGCGTCGAGCAGTTCGGCGGTCGGGACGGGCGCCGGGACGGCGACCGCGAGCCGCGTGAGCAGGGCCCGCAGCCGCGTTCCGGCGATGCCGATCGGCCCGGCGCCGGTGCTCGCCTGGAGCGGTCCGAGGATCCCGATCTGCACCCCATCACTGTCCCAGAGCCGCTCTCGCCGCGGATCGCCGCCGCGAGCCGGGCCGCGCGCGGTGCGACGCGGATGAGGACAGCGGCGGGCCGTGAAATTCATCCGTATCGGTGGAGAACGCGGGCGCCCGATCGGCGGCAATTGCCCCGATCGGTTGACAGAATGGTCAGAATGGATGACGACTTCGGGTGGGTCGCGCGGGCCCAACGCTTCGCCGACGATGTCCTGTTCCCCGACGCCGCCGGCGTGGAGCGGGGCGAGGTCGATCTCGCGGTCCACCTCGACCGGCTGGCCGACGAGGGCTTCTACGGCGTGGCGGCGCCCCGGACGTTCGGCGGCGTCGGGCCGGCCGGCGCCCCGATCGTCGCCGACGTGATCGCCGCGCTGGCCGGCGGCTGCCTGACCACGGCCTTCGTCTGGCTGCAGCACCTGGCCCCGCTGATGGCCGTGGCCGCGCTCGGCGGGGACGAGGACCGCACCGGCTGGCTGCGGCCCCTGGCCGGCGGCCAGGTCCGGGCGGGGCTGGCGATGTCCCGGCCCGATCTGATCCACGTCCGGCCGGTCCCCGGCGGGTTCCGGCTCACCGGCGAGTCGCCCTGGGTCACCGGTTGGGGGCTTATCGGCGTCCTGCTGGTCGGGGCCGTCGACGACCGCGGCCTGCTGCACGTCTTCGTGCTCGACGCCGCCGCGGCCGACGGGCTGGTCGCGCACGAGACCCGGTTGATGGCGGTGCAACCCAGCCGCACCGTCTCGCTGGAGTTCACCGACCACTTCGTGCCCGCGGCGCGGCTGGGCCACACCGAGCCCTTGGCCAGCTACGCCGCGTCCCAGGCCACCGGTGTGGTGATGAACGGGTTCCTGGCGCTCGGGGTGGCCGCTCGCTGTGCCCGGCTGATCGGCGACGCGGCCGATCTCGAGGCCGACATCGCCGACGTCCGGCTGCGGCTGCTGACCGCCGCCCCCGAGGACGTCCCCGACGCCCGGGCCGCGTCCAGCCTGCTCGCCGCACGGGCGGCGGCGCGGCTGGTCGTGCACACCGGCAGCCGGTCCGTGCTCGCCGACGAGAACGCCGGCCGGCTCTACCGCGAGTCCGGCTTCCTGCTGGTCTTCGGGCAGCGGCCGGCGATCCGGTCGGCCCTGCTGAGCCGCCTGTCGATCCCCGTCACCGCGTCGGTCTGACGGCGATGAGGCTCATGCCGCCTCCGGCGCGCGATCCGGTCAGGAGCGGTCAAAGCGGGCGAATCCGGTGCATCTCTGCGATCCTGCGGAGCGCACCCAGGAACGTCGGCCCCGGCCCGTCGGTGTCCGTTCCTGGGACAGATCGGATCGTGGGTCATCGAGCAGCATGGCATGACCGCGCCGGACGACGCCGGCGGCGGTGACGGGGTGCCCCCGGCGCCGGCAGTGCGCCGTCCGGAGACTCCGTCGTGATCCCGGGCGGCCGCCGGCCGACCCGGCAAGGCGTCGCGTGCAGGAGGCAACGCATGTTCCAGATGATCGTGCTCTACGACAAGCCCGCCGACGCGGCCGCGTTCGACGCCCACTACGACACGGTGCACACCCCGCTCGCCGAGCGGATCCCCGGCGTGCGCCGGTTGACCGTCGCGCGTCCCGGACCGGCCGACGACGGGACGGCGGCGGCCTGGCACCTGGTGGCCACGCTCGAGTTCGACGACCAGGCCGCGTTCGAGGCCGGCATGGGCAGTCCGGAGGGCCAGGCGGCGGTCGCCGATCTGCCTCGGTTCGCCGGGGCCGGGGTCACCGTGTTGGCCGCTCCCGACGTGCGTCAGATCCTCTGACCGCGGCCGCTGCGAGTCCCCCGCCTGCGCCCGGCCGGTGCGCTGATCCAAGACCCGCGGTCCGCGGCTGATCGCTGGGTGCGCTGATCCAAGACCCGCGCTTGGCGGCTGATCGCTCGGTGCGCTGATCCAAGACCCATCGAAAGCGACATATCCGGCACAGATTCGGGCCTTTGATCAGCGCACCAAACGAGGCGCCGGGACAGACGGGCCAATGCCGGATCGGAGCGCATCGGCCAGGGCCGGCCGGGCTGAATCGGGCCGGGCCGGGCTGGCCCGGCACCGGATCGGCCAGTTGTCCACAGGACTTGTCCACAGAAGGCGACGGTCGGCTCGGCCTCGACCGCTTCCCGGGGCAGGCTCGGTCGATGCCGACGGCCACCCCACTCCCGACCCCGGTCCGCGCCGCGCTCGCCGGCGGGGACGGCCTGATCAGCCGGCGGGACCTGCTGGGTGTCGGTATCCCGCGCACCACCATCAGTCGCTGGATCATCCAGGACCGGCTCGTCCCCCTGGCCAACGGGATCTACGCCGATCCCGTCGTCCTGCGTTCTCTCGATCCGTGGGTCCGGTTCCGGCTCCGGACCAGAGCGTTCCTGATCGTGAGCCCGCCGAACGCCGCCGCCATCGGGTGGTCGGCCGTCGTCCTGCACGGCATGCCGACGGTGGGAGCGCCCCCGGATGTGCCGAGCGCCGTCCGCCCCAGCCGGACCCGGAGCGGGTCGAACCGGACGGTCAACGGCCACACCAGGTTCGGGGCCGTCCCGGACCGATGGCTCGGGGAGGTCGACGGCATCCGCGTGGTGCACCCCGCTTTCACCGCCGTCGATCTGGGTCGGCGAGTCGACCGGTTGACGGCGTTGATCGTCGCCGACGCCGCAGCGCGGCGCGACCGGTCCCGCGACTCGCTGGCCGGGGCATTTGACGACATCGCCGAGTGGCCCGGTGCGGGGCGGGCCGCGTGGGCGGTCCGGAACGCCGACGGCGAGGCCGAGTCCGCGTTGGAATCGGCCGGCCGCTACGCCTTCATCCGGGCCGGCCTGCCGCCGAGCCGGTCGAACGTCTGGGTGGGCGAGTACCTGCCGGAATTCCGGCTCGATCATTACTGGGCGGAGCGGCGGGTCGGCGTCGAGGCCGACGGCCTGGCCAAGTACCGCCGCGATCCGGAGACGGCGATGCGCGATGAGAAGCGTCGGGAATGGCGGCTTCAGGAGCTGGGCATCCGGGTACTGCGGTACGGCTGGGCGGTGGCGCTCGGTTCCCCCGACGCGCTCGCCGGTCAGGTGCGCCTTCTGCTCGACGCACCCGCGCCACCGCCGCCGGGACGGTTGCGGACCTGGTCGGGCGATGAGGGTCGGGCGGTGCTGGGCCTGCCGTTCGGGGTGCGGGACCGGCCGCGGACGCTCACGGTGCGCTGATCAAAAGCCCATTTCCCGTAGGCGCCCTCGCCGGGCGCCGACCCAAAGCCCCCTCTCCCACGGAAACGCCCGGGTGCGCTGACCCAAAGCCCCCTCTCCCGCGGAAACCCCCGGGTGCGCTGACCCAAAGCCCGCCTCGTGCGGAAACCCCCCGGGTGCGCTGATCCAAAGCCCGCCTCGTGCGGACACCGCCCCGCTTGCGCTGATCGAAGGCCCACCGAAAGCGACATATCCGGCGCGAATATGGGTCTTTGATCAGCGCAGCCGGCGCGGGCCGACAAACACCGCACCGGACGAACACCGCACCGGACGAACACCGCACCGAGCAGGTGCACCGCACCGGTCAGGCTGGGCCCTTGATACCGGCCAGGAGCATCTGGGCGACGTCCATCACCTCGACGTCGGCGACGTCGGCGCGGGTGTCGGCGGTGGGGGCGTTCTGCCGGGCGGTGAGGCCGTCGGTGAGCATGACGCGGCAGAACGGGCAGCCGGTGACGACGGTGCCGGCGCCGGTGGCCAACGCTTCGTCGGTGCGTTCCAGGTTGATCCGCTTGCCGGTCTTCTCCTCCATCCACATCCGGGCGCCACCCGCTCCACAGCACAGGGAGCGGGCACTGTTGCGCGGCATCTCGGCCAGGGTGACCCCGGCCGCGCCGATCAGCTCCCGCGGCGGCGAATACACCTTGTTGTGCCGGCCCAGGTAGCACGGGTCGTGATACGTCACATCCCGGGACGCAGCGGGCTTCTTGGGCACCAGCCGCCGCTCGCGGACCAGCTTGTTCAACAGCTGGGTGTGATGGATGACCTCGTAGTGCCCGCCCAGGTCGCCGTACTCGTTGCCCAGCGTGTTGAAGCAGTGCGGGCAGGTCACCACGATCTTGCGTTTGGCCCGCTCGCCGAACGCGTCGTTGATCGTCTCCACCGTGGCCTGCGCCAGCATCTGGAACAGGAACTCGTTGCCGGCCCGCCGGGCCGGGTCACCGGTGCAGGTCTCGCCGGTGCCCAGGACCGCGAACCCGACCGCGGCCATGTGCATCAGCTCGGCCACCGCCCGGGTCGTCTTCTTGGCCCGGTCGTCGAAGGCGCCGGCGCAGCCCACCCAGAACAGGTACTCGTGGTCCGGGTCGATCACGTCGGTGACCACCGGCACCTCGAACGGCAGGTCCTTGGCCCACTCCAGCCGGTCCTTGTTGTTCTGCCCCCACGGATTGCCCTTGTTCTCCAGGTTGCGGAACAGCCCGCCCAGCTCGGTCGGGAACTCGGACTCGATCATCACCTGGTAGCGGCGCATGTCCACGATGTGGTCCACGTGCTCGATGTCGACCGGACACTGCTCCACGCAGGCCCCGCACGTCGTGCAGTCCCACAGGATCCCGGGGTCGATCACCCCGCCGATCTGGCGGCCCTGCTCGTCGACGTCGGGCGGCCCGACCAACGGCCGCCCCGCCTCCAGCATCGCCAACGGATCCGCGTGGGCGAACGCCGCAAGGTCGGCGTCGCCGAGCTTCTCGGTGCCGTCCGGGGTCGTCCCGCCGCCGGCCGCCAGGTAGGGCGCCTTGGCGAAGGAATGGTCCCGCAGCGAGAGCACCAGCAGCTTCGGCGACAGCGGCTTGGCCGTGTTCCACGCCGGGCACTGCGACTGGCAGCGGCCGCACTCGGTGCAGGTGGCGAAGTCCAACCACCCCTTCCAGGAGAAGTCCTCGACCTTGCCGACCCCGAACGTGTCGACCTCGGGATCGGCCTCCTCGAGGTTGAGCACCTCCCCGCCGGACAGCATCGGCCGCAGCGCCCCGAGCGCCGGCCGGCCGTCGTCCCGCCGCTTGAAGTAGATGTTGAAGAACGCCAGGAACCGGTGCCAGGCCACGCCCATCGACAGGTTCCGGGCGATCACGATGGCCCAGACCATCGAGATGATGATCTTGACCAGGGCGACGAACGACACCGCCGCCGGCCACGCCGGCAACCACGAGCCGAGCCAGGTCGAGATCGGCGCCGCCCACGTCGGGTACGGCAACCACCCGTTCGCGGACTGGAACCCGCGGATCAGGAAGATGCACACCCCGACACCCAGGATGATCAACTCGACGAAGTACGCCTGAGCGAAGTTCGACCCGGCGAACCGGGACTTGCGTTCGATCCGCCGCGGATGATTGAGCTGCCGCACCACGATCAGGTAGCCGATGCCCAGCACCGTCGTCGTCGCGATGACCTCGACGAACAGGCCGTACCAGGCCTGGTACCCCAGCCACGGAAGCTCGAACTGCGGGTCGACCGTCTCCCCCGCCGCCTGCACCAAGGTCAGGAACAGCGCCCCGAACCCGATCATCACGAACCAGTGGGCGACACCGATCCAGCCCCACTTGAGCATCCGGGTGTGCCCGAGGAACTCCTTGACCAGGGTGCGCAGCCGGACCCCGACCGGACCGGCCCGGTGCGGATCCGGCGCGCCCAACCGCACATGCGCGACCATCCGCGCCGCCGCCCGGGCCAGCAGCCCGAAACCGACGACCAGGAACGCCAGCGCGATGACGCCGAACGTGATCGACCACCAGGTCATGCCCAGACCTTCCCGTTGCGCGGAGCCGTGCCCTCATCGCACCGGCCCACCGCCGGAACGACAAGCTACTTGCCAGTAACTTACGCGAGGCCGACCGGGGACCGCGTCAGTCCGGCGGGCGCCGGGTGTCGTCCCGGCGGAAGTTCAGGTAAGCGCGTGAAGGGGTCGGCCCGCGCTGGCCCTGGTACCGCGACCCGACCTCGGCCGAGCCGTAGGGGTGCAGGGCCGGCGAGGTCAGCCGGAACAGGCAGAGCTGCCCGATCTTCATCCCCGGCCACAGGGTGATCGGCAGGTTGGCCACGTTGGACAGTTCCAGGGTGATGTGGCCGGTGAAGCCGGGGTCGATGAAGCCGGCCGTCGAGTGGGTGAGCAGCCCGAGGCGGCCCAGCGACGACTTGCCCTCGAGCCGCCCGGCCAGCGAATCCGACAGCGTGACCAGCTCGAAGGTGGAGCCCAGCACGAACTCCCCGGGGTGCAGGACGAACGCGTCGTCGCCCTCGACCTCGACCAGGCTGGTCAGGTCGTCCTGCTGGACCTTCGGGTCGATGTGGGTGTAGCGGGAGTTGTTGAACACCCGGAAGAAGCGGTCCAGCCGCACGTCGATGCTGGACGGCTGGATCAGCGAGGCGTCGAACGGATCGAGGGCCAGCGCACCGGCGTCGATCTCCGCGAGCAGATCCCGGTCGGACAGCAGCATAACCGCGAACTGTAGTGACGGGCCGCGGCCGCGACGCGGCGGACCCGCCGACGCCGCCGGCCGGCTGACGCAATCGCATCAGGGCCGGGCTGATGCATCACGATCGCGGTGCCTCGTTCGGCCTCCCTCACGACGGGTCATCCGGTGGATGCACCCATCGTCACCGGAGCGCTACGGTCGGCCACGCACCAGCAGGACGCACTGCATCCACCCAGGTCACGCACCAGATCCGCGCCGCAGGCTCGGGCTCGACCCTCGACGGGTCCGGCCGCCGGCCACGATCGTGAAGGTCACCACCACCACTGCCGTGGCCTTCACCCCGCGCCGCCCGGAGGTCGACCCCTAGACCACCGGGCGGCGCCTCGGGGGCGCGGCGGGCGGCCTCGCCGGGGCCCGCCGGCCGGTCCCGGGGGGCAGGTCAGCCGGCGTGCTCGATCCGCAGCAGGTGCCAGTCCCAGGCCCCGAGCCGGACGAACATCCCGTCGACCAGATCGTGGCCGTTGCGGTCGTACACCACGTCGTGCGTCGGATCCACGAGCCGCCAGGTGTGGCCGTGCAGATCGTCGAACGGCACCCGGACCTGCCCGGTCACCGGAGCGCCGCTCAGGTTCACCACGACCAGCCAGCGGGTGGGTCCGTCCCAGCACCAGGCGACCAGGTTCTCGAAGCCGGAGCCGGACCAGCCGGACCGTCCGGCGAGCTGCCACCGCCCGTCGTGGAAGGTCGGGTCGGCGAGCACCGGCAGGAACGTCCGGTAGAACTCGGCGACCGCGGGATCGACCGGGTCGGTGGCCTCGTCCGGGAACCGGCCGAGGAACACCGGAAGACGAATGCGGCGGCCCTGCCGCTGGCCGTCGTGGATCAGCCGGGCACCGGTCTGCGTGAGCGCCGCGACCGCGACCACCGGCGCCCGCCCGGCGAACGCGGCGGCCGCCCTGGGTTCGTCGTGGTTCTCCACGAACCGCACCAGCCGGCGCTGGTAGTCCGGGTCGCCGGACAGATGCCCGTTCACCTGGGCCGCCGGCCCGTGCTCCAGGCGGTCGTAGAGCCGTTTGTCATAGCAGAAGTCGAAGCCCTGCTGCTGCAGCGCCCACTCCAGATCCCAGTAGGCCTCGGCCAGGAAGCGGAAGTCGGGGTGCCGGTTCCGCACCGCCGGGATGACGGTGGGCCAGTAGTCGGCGTCCGGTGCGGGTCCGACCCGATCGCCCCAGGTGCGGGTGACCACGTCGTTCATCATCAGCATCGCCATGTCGCAGCGGACCCCGTCGCACTGCTCGGCGATGTCGTTCAGGGTGTCGATGACGGCCGCCCGCAACCGGGGCTCGAACGGGTTCAGCTGGACGACGTCGGGCCAGGCCGGGAAGTAGGGGTCGCGACCGTTGGCCAGCACGGTGTCGCCGACCTGCAGGAACGACGTGGGATCGGCGTGCAGTTCGTCCGGTGTCCCGGTGACGAACAGCTCCGGCCGGGTGGCCGTCCACGGATGATCCGGGGCGACATGGTTGGGCACGAAGTCCAGGATCAGGCCCACTCCCCGGGCGGCCAGCGCGGCCCGGGCGGCGGCCAGACCGGCCGGGCCGCCCAGCCGGTCGTCGACGATGTACTCCCGCACGCAGTACGGCGAGCCGACGACGTCGGCGGTGGTCCAGTCGGGCAGCGCCTGATCGAACGAGGCGGTCAGGTCCGGGTTGGCCAGCGCGATGGCGATGCCGGCCGGGCTGCGCCGCCAGACCCCCATCAGCCAGACCCCGTCGATGCCCAGGCCGGCCAGCTCGTCCCAGGTGGTGTCGGGCACGGAGCCCAGGTCGACGGTGTGTCCCAGCCGCCGGCCCAGCGAGGCCAGCCACGGCCAGGTGTTGATCTCGTAGACGACGGGGTGCGCGGTCTGGGCCAGGCGGGTGGTCATGCGCAACTCCGGCTGCTCGGGCTCATGTCATGGCGAATCCCCTCGCGGGGCGGGGACCCATTGTGGCCGACGACCGCCGCGGCACATCACTCGATCCGCGCAGTGCCGCGGCGTAGGTTCGACCGGGTGACGGAGCGGACCTGGGCCCGCCGGGCCGATCAGCTGGCCGCGCAGGCGTACGCCGCCGGGCAGCCGACGGCCTGGTTCGACCGGCTCTACGCGGAGGCCGCGGCCGGGACCATCGACATGCCGTGGAGCCGGACCGAACCGCACCCGCTGCTGGTGCGCCGGCTGGACGAGCAGCCGCCCGGGCCGGCGGGGCGCGCCTGCGTCGTCGGGTGCGGGCTCGGCGCCGACGCCGAGTTCCTGGCCGGCCGCGGCTGGACCACGACCGGCTTCGACCTGGCCCCGACCGCGATCGACCAGGCCCGGGCCCGGCATGCGGGCTCCGCGGTCGAGTACCGGGTCGCCGATCTGCTGGCCCTGCCCGACGACCTGGTGGGGGCGTTCGACCTGGTGGTGGAGATCCACACGCTGCAGGCGATGCCGAACCCGCCCCGGGCCGCGGCGGCCCGCGGGGTCGTCTCGCTGCTCGCGCCCGGCGGCACCCTGTTCGTCGTGCAGTTCCGCGCGACCGGGGTGCCGGCGCAGCCGCCGCCGTTCCCGCTGACCCGGGACGACCTCGCCCTGCTCGAGGTGGGCGGGGTCGTCCCGGTGCGCGTGGATGAAGTGGACGGGCCGCTGTGGCGGGCGGAGTTCGTGCGGCGGGTATAGTGAGCGGGCCATGCGGGCGTAGTTCAGTGGCAGAACTTCAGCTTCCCAAGCTGATAGCGCGAGTTCGATTCTCGTCGCCCGCTCCACGCAGTGCCCGGCCGGTCGGTCAGCTGTCGCCGCGCCATTTCGGGGCGCCGAGCAGGAGTGGTTTTTCGGTGATCCAGGGTTGGTCGTCGCGGCCGATTTCGGCGTCGATGAGGGCTTCGAGTTTGGTCAGGTAGGTCGCGACGAGGTCGTGGTTGATCGGGTCGGCGGCCAGGTTGATGGTTTCTTCGGGGTCGGTGTGGCGGTCGTAGAGCACGACGTCGTTGTCGGCCAGGAGGTCGGTGAGGGTGCGGGGCCGGTTCGGGGTCAGCGGGCTGAAGTAGCGGCCGAAGGTGTAGCGGTGGTCGGTGTAGCCGCGCAGGAAGCCGCGTTTGCGCCAGTCGGGGCGCAGTTCGCCGGACTGGACGCGTTGGCCGACGTCGGCGAAGCCGAACGCCCGCCAGAAGTCGGCGTCCAGGGTCAGCACGGACTCGACCGCGGTCAGGACACCGTCGCGGCCGGTGGGGTTGCCGTCCAGGGCGGGGACCAGGGAGTGGCCGCCCAGCCCGTCGAACCGGTCGCGTAGCTGGTCGGGGTCGACCCCGGCCAGGTGCAGGATCGTGGGGGCCAGGTCGACCGCCGAGCCCAGGGCGTCGCTGCGGTTGCCGCCGTCGACGTCGGGGTGGCAGATGATCAGCGGGACGTGGAAGTTCTCGTCGTAGACCAGGTTGCCCTTCTGCCGCAGACCGTGCGAGCCGGCGAGCTCGCCGTGGTCGGAGGTGAAGATCACCACGGTGTTGTCGGCCTGCCCGGACGCGACCAGCGCGTCCAGGACCAGCGCGACGCTGCGGTCGACGTCGCGGATGCAGTTGACGTAGAAGTTCAGGCCCTTGCGGAAATCGTCGGGGTCTTCGACCTGCCCGAACATGGCATCGGCCAGCCCGGCGAACTCCTTGACGGCCTGGGGGGCGCCGGACAGGTCGTCGGTCGCGCTGGCCGGCGTGGGGATGTCCCAGTCCTTGCTGTAGAGCGGGGTCTGCGCCGGTGGTTTGACCTTGACCGCCTCGGCCAGGTTCGGCGGCGGGGTGATCGACCGGGTCGTGCCGTAGTCGTAGCTCATGATGTCGTGCGGGTTGACGAAGTTGACCGTCATGAACCAGGGCTGGTCCCGGACCACGACCGGCGCCTTCTCCCG
>NZ_JBMDXT010000406.1:0-4747 GCF_048594475.1 Nakamurella sp.
CAGGAGGAGGCGGCCGGGTCGGACAACGACACCCTGCGCAACTTCGTCGGCGGCGCGTTCCTCGGCCGGATGGACGACGAACAAGCCGCCGCCCGCGCGTTGGGCCTGGTGCAGATCCCGACCGGCGTCGGCTACGAGCAGGCGCTGCTGGACCTGCCCCGGCCCACCGACGACGCGGAGGACGTGCCCCGGCAGTTCCTGTTCTACTCCCGCGGCGGCGCCGGCTGTAAGGAACTGATCGAGATCGCCCGCGACGGCGACCATCTCGACTGGCTCTGGTCGGCCCTGGAATCCGCCCCCGGCCAGACGTTCCACCGGGCAGCGTCATGACCACCGTCCGCCGCCGCCCCCGCACCACGGTCATCATCTTGGTGGTGCTGGGCTGCTGGCTCCTCGGGGTGCCCGGCTCGGTGATCGTGCTGGCGGTCGGACTGCTCCTGCTCGTCCTCCTGGCTCATCGGCTCGGTCGGCCCGTGTACGTCGCGCGGCGGTTCGGCCGGCCCGTGTACCTGGTGGCGCGCCGGACCTGGGTCCGGCCACTCGCGATCGCCGCCGTCATCGGGCTGCTGCTGTTCGCTGCGGCCCCGCCAGCCGGTGCGGACCCGATCGGCCCGTCGGTGCCAGACGCGACGGACTACTGCCGCCTCGCCCCACCCGCGGAAACCCCGGGCGCCGGGGTGGCCGGGTTCCTGGACCCACAAGCCGGTCTGCCGTTCGACGGCACCGCCTACGGCGACCACGGCTACGCCGGGTTCTTCTGGTGGTCCTACGACCCCGGCTGCGTCAACTCGGTCACCCAACTCGCCGGGATCCAATCCCCGTGGGACGTTTCCGGAGCGTCGCAGTCCACCCAGCTCGGGAACTGGCTCCTCGGCGGAGCCGTCCTCCTCGACGCATGGGCCACCGGGATGCGGGCCCGCGCCCTCGACCCGAACACCTTCGGCAGCCTCGACACCTTCATGGGCACCGTCGCGACCGCCGGGTACACGGTCCTCGTGCAGCCGTGGGTATGGCTTCCCCTGGTCATGCTCGGCCTGACCGTCCTGACCTTGGCGATCCGCGGCAACCTGCCCGAGGTGCTGCGCCGGGTCACCGCCGCCCTCGCCGGCCTGACCATCCTGACGATCGCGGCGGCCGCGCCGATGGACCTGATCCGCTCCGCCGACCAGGCCCTGGTCGACGCCCAACAACGCATCGACACCCAGGTGATGAGCCGGCTCCCGGCCGACGTGCTGCCGCAGATCCAGCATTGCGACTTCGACCAGACCGCACTCTATAAACCGCATTTCGACGATGATGGCCTGTTGAAGGTGGCCGGTACCGCTTGCACCGTGAAGTACACGCCGGACCCGAAGGACCCGGTCAATGCCGAGTATCTGCGGCGGTGGCTGTATCCGGAAGTGCTGGTGCGCAACACCATTCAGCGGTACTGGCAGCAGGGCATGATCGGATCGCAGAACCTGACCGACCCCGACGCCGACCTCGGCGCCCGGTTCCTCAACGGGCAAGCCGTCAACCTCAAACTCCCCGACCTGAACGAGATTCAGCAGAACGCGCCGGCCGGCGCGGTGTGGTGCACCTACCAGGACAACAAACAGGTCTGCGGGCGGTCCGACAAGCCCGGTCCACCCGGCAATGTCGTCGCCGCCACCGAAGCCGAATACCGGTCCGCCATCGAGGACGCCGGCCCGACCATCTACCCCTACATCCAGGGGCGGGCCGGGAACCGGACCGCCGCCGGGTTCAGCGCACTGGCTGCGTCGACTGCCGCGGCGCCGTTTCCGGCGGCCGCCTACACCGCCGTGCTGACCGCGCGGTTGCTGCTGCGGCTCGCCCTGATCGCCGGCCTGTTCGTCGGCATCGGCATGATGGTCCGCCCGCACCTGGCCCGCCGTGTCCTCGGCGTCGCCGTGAGCAGCCTGCTCGTCGTGTTGCTGTTCAGCGCGGCCGGCGCCCTGATGACCTACCTGTCCATGGTGATGCTCAGCCCCACTATGGTCGCCGGCCAGCAGGTCGACCCGAACTCTGGGGTGATCATCCTCGCGCTCATCTCGCTGGTCGTCTGGCTGCTCACCCGCCCGATCAAGCGGATCACCGGAATGTTGTCCTACGCCGCCACCGGCAACCCGCACCAGCTGTCCGAGCAGCGGCGCCGGGCGATGGCCGGCCTGTACCGGCTCTCTCCACTGCCCCGCTGGCGCCGCGGGACCAGTCACCGGGTCAGCGACCCGCCGGAGTACCCGGCCGGAACGGTCACGCCGACCGAGCCGGCCCGGTCGAGCCGCCCCGAGCAGGTCACCATCGTCCGCCGCCGCACCACCCAGCTACCGGTCACGGGCCAGCCCGTTGGCTCGGCACCCGCGCCGGGGCCCGGCGAGCCGGCGACCACACGCATCCCCCGCACCACCTCGGCTGCCGCCCGTGGCTCGACACTGCCGGCGGACCGCAGGCCCGCCGCGGACGCCGAACCTACGCAGGTCACCCCGGTCGTCGCCGGCATGGAGGGGCAGCGGGATCCGGGCCCGGCGCCCGCGATTGACTCGCGACCGGCCAAGGGGCACCTGCTCCGACAGTTCTGGAACGGCCGTCGGTGGGTGCGCGCCGATGACGACCGCGTCTTCCGACCCGCCGATCCGGATCACCGTCCGGTCGGGCCGGCGCCGGACGAACCGGCCGTCTTCCGACCGCCGGACCCGCCGCCGTGGGTCGGCCACAGCCGACCCGAAGCCCGCACCACGAGCTGGCGGCATACCGCCGACGACCCGAGGAGGATCTGATGAACGCACGCACTGCTTGGCGCTGGCCCCTCCGCAGTCGCGGCCGGCTCATCGCCCTGGTCCTCGCCGCCCTGGCCGTGGCTCTGCTCACCAAGATCATCCTCGACACCGGCGGAGTCGCGCCGGCCGCCGGTCCGGCCGGGCCGCTGGCTATCACCCCGGCAACCAGCACCACCACCACGAGGCCGACCGCGGTGCCGACCAACCCGGACGAGTGCGTCGCGCTGTGGGCCAAGGGCCCGGACCGGGACGCCTGCCTGTACCGGGAGTACGGCATTACGCCGTCCGACCACCCGAGCCGCGATCCAGCGACCCGGTCGACGACCACTCCCGTTGTGATCGGCGTCCCGGTCACGACCACGATCGAGGGTGCGGCGTCCGGGTACGTGCCCGAGGCCGACCAGGCTGCGGCCCTGGAAGTCACGGCGCGGTTCGTCGACGCCTGGTATGCCGGCGGCTCCGACCAGGCCTGGCAAGACCAGGTCAGCCGCTGGGCCGACCCCACCCTGGCCAAGCAACTGCCCACCCTGAACCGCGACGCCCTGCCCGGTAGCCAACGCGAAACCGAGCCGGCGATGCGGGCTTTCCAGCCAGGTCTGGCTAGTACCGGTGTCGCCACCAACAACGGTTCCCTCGCTCTCACCGTGATCTACACCGACACCGGTTGGCGGGTCGTCACCGTCACCGTCGAAGCGCCATGACGATCAAGACGTCTCGTCGCTGGCCCGGGCTGATTCTCGGCCTGGCCGGCGTCCTGCTCACGGGCTGCACCATGGCCGGCGCCCGCGGCGCCATCATCAACACGATCGGCCGACCCACCGGCACCGGCGACTGCCCACCCGCAGCCGTCACTGGCACCGCCCCCGGTCTCGACCCGGCGCAGGAAGCGAACGCCAAGACGGTCGTCGGGGTCGCCCTCGGGCGCGGCCTCGGCCCCACCGGCGCGGCCATCGCGGTCGCCGCCGCACTGGCTGAATCCAGCCTGTACAACTACGCCAACGACGGCACCAGCACCCTGATCGGGTCCGCTGAAGGCCGGCAACTCAATGACGCTGAACGGTCCGTCGCCCGCCAGTCCCTGGCCTTCCCGCACGACAAGGTCGGCAACAACCTCGACAGCATCGGCCTGTTTCAGCAGCGGCCGATGACCGGCTGGGGCACCCCGGCCGAGCTGATCAACCCGGCTACCGCGACCGGGAAATTCCTCGACCGGATGGTCACCGTCTCCAACTGGCAGACAGTCTCACCCTGGACCGTCGCCCAGAAGGTCCAGGGGTCGCCTTCGAGCGATGGCGGCATTTATCGCGACACCTACCAGCAGGCCACCGTCATCGTCGCCGCCCTTGACACCGGATCCACAACTGCGGGGGCAAACGCGATCGCCCAGGTCGCCGCCGCCGACACCTCCTGCGGACAGCCGGCCGCCAACGCCGCGACCGGCCCGGCGGCGTGGGGCGGCTACCAGAACGGACGCATCCCCGCGACCGCCCTGTGCCCGATCCCGTCCAAGCCGGCCCTGCAACTCGAATGCGGCGCCTCGACCGCGTTCGACCAGCTCAACACCGCTTTCAAGGCCCAGTTCGGGCAGGACATCGGCATCACCGACGGCTACCGCTCCTACGACGAACAAGTCCAATGCCGACTGGCGAAGGGGAGCCTGTACGCCAACCCGGGTACCTCCAACCACGGCTGGGGCAAGGCCGTCGACATCGGCGGCTGCTGCGGCATCAACACCGGAACCGGGCCGGCCTTCGACTGGCTCACCGCCAACGCCGGCCGCTACGGCTGGAACCACCCCGCCTGGGCGCAGGCCGGCGGGTCGAAACCTGAGCCGTGGCACTGGGAATACGGCGCCATCTCGTGAAGCTCGGCGTCCTGGCCGCCGACAACGCCAGGAACCACCGGCGCCGACGGAACGGCCGCCGGCACAACGGAAGGAAGAACACCATGATCGATCCGCGACTGGCCAG
>NZ_JBMDXT010000407.1:0-31394 GCF_048594475.1 Nakamurella sp.
TCAGCACCCACGGGGGTGGACACCAACCAGCACAACCAATTACAATAATTGGCACTGACTATCGGTACGCTGTTGAGTTCTCAAAGAACGGACGCGCTTCCTCGTTGATCTTTCGATCTCCTCGGAGGCAACCCGACTAACGTTACCGGGCCGTTCTGGCCTTGTCAACTCGCTCTTTCGAGTGAATCCGGTCCGGTCCTCGGCCGATCCTGACGGATCTCGCCTCGCTCCGGCCCATCGCTCAAGGCCGTCGATGACTCTACGCCATCCCGCCAGGCCCTGCCGACCAAACCGGGGCCGATCGTCGGTTTCGACCCGGTGATGCACGACACCCGTGTTGATCCTGGGCGTTTCGGCTACCCGTGCGGTAGCGGCACGCCCCCGGTCGCGGACCTGCGGGGCCGCCCGCCGTTACGAGGTCGGGAACACCGGTGGCAGCGTGCCCGCCGGCTGGTACTTCATGACCGTGGTCAGATCCTTGCCCCGGACATCCCCGGCGGAGTGGTAGGCCAGGCCCCACTCGTCGATGAAGGATCCGTCCGGGAACACGCAGAGGGAGACCACGACGTCGGCGGGATCGCTCGGCGCGACCCACCCGCCGCCGGAGGCGCCGCCCCCGAACGAGGACGAGGCGTTGAGCTCCTTACTGCAGTACAGGGTCGCGGGGTTCGCTCCCCCGGTGCCGGAGGGCATCGGGACCTTGGACAGGTAGGCCAACCCGGCCAGGGTCGGCTCGGTCGAGCCGAGCGTGTCGAGGTCGACGTAGATCCGGGACATCGCCTCGTCGTCGGCCTGGAACCGGCACATGGTCGCCGAGCCGGCCAGCGGCAGCCACTGCGACTGGTCGCCGTTGGTGTTCCAGGCGGGGGTCCGGGTCTGGACCTGACCGCCGGACTGCTCGCAGTACTGCTCGAGGGCGGCCTCGGAGGGCGCCGCCGCGGTCGAGCCGCCGGCCGCGGCGGACCCGCTCCCGCCGGCCGACCCGGACGCGGGCGCGGCGGAGGAGGACGCGCCCGACGGGGACGATGCGGACGATGCGGACGCCGCGGAGGCCGGCGCCGCCGAGGTGGTGGTGGCCGGGGTGCTGCCGGACCCACAGCCCGCGAGCAGGACCGCAGCTGCGGCGGCAGCGAGCGCCAGGACCGTGCGGCTGGACGTCATCGGTGACTCCCTCGGGTGGAAACCCTGGATGCGCCGCGGCCGGGCGCCGGTCCATCTTCCCCCGGAACGTCACGCACAGCGATCCCCGGTGACCGCGTGTCGCAGTCACCGGGGATCGTCAGCGGGTCCGGGCGCTCGTCGCGCCGGGCCGTGCGAGCGCCGTCGCCCGCCGGCGAACCGAGCCGTCGGTTCAGGGCACCCCTACAGCACCGCGGCGCGGCCGGCCTCCAACCGGGCGACCGGCACCCGGAACGGGGAGCAGGACACGTAGTCCAGGCCCGCGTTGTGGAAGAAGTGGATCGACTCCGGGTCGCCGCCGTGCTCGCCGCAGACCCCGAGCTTGATGCCCGGCTTGGTCGCGCGCCCCTCCTTCACCGCGATCTCCACCAGCCGGCCGACGCCGTCGGCGTCGATCGTCTCGAACGGCGAGATGGTGAAGACGCCCTTCTCCAGATACTTGACGAACACCTCGGCCTCCACGTCGTCCCGGGAGAAGCCCCAGGTGGTCTGCGTGAGGTCGTTGGTGCCGAAGGAGAAGAAGTCGGCGGCGTCGGCGATGCGGTGGGCGGTCAGTGCCGCGCGGGGCAGCTCGACCATGGTGCCGATCGGCACGGTGATCGCGTGGCCGCCGCGCGGGGCGACCCCGTCGAGCACCACGCCGCGGTCGCCCGCGACCTCGGCCAGGATGGCCTCGGCCTCGTCGCGGATGATGTGCAGCTCGCGCACCGAGCCGACCAGCGGCACCATGATCTCCACCTTCGGGTCGTGACCCTCCAGCGCCAGGTCGCAGGCGGCCTCGGCGACGGCCCGCACCTGCAGCCCGAACAGGCCGGGCACGATCAGGCCGAGCCGGACACCGCGCAGGCCGAGCATCGGGTTCGACTCGTGCATCCGCTCGACCGCCCGCAGCAGCTTGCGATCGGCGTCCAGCTGGGCCCCGCTCTCGCCCTTGGCCTCGGCCACGGCCACCTTGACCGAGAGCTCGGTCCGGTCGGCCAGGAACTCGTGCAGCGGCGGGTCGAGCAGGCGGATGGTCACCGGCAGCCCGTCCATGGCCAGCAGCAGCTCGCGGAAGTCGTCCCGCTGCAGCGGCAGCAGGGCGGCCAGGGCGTCGTCGCGCTCCTGACCGGACTCGGCCAGGATGACCCGCTCGATCAGCGACCGGCGGTCGCCCAGGAACATGTGCTCGGTCCGGCACAGGCCGATGCCCTGCGCGCCCAGCGACCGGGCCCGGGCGGCGTCCTCCTGGGTGTCGGCGTTGGCCCGCACGGCCAGCCGCCGGACGTTGTCGGCGTGGCTGAGCAGCCGGTCGACCGCCTTGACCAGATCGACGGTCCCGGCATCGTCATCGGTGTCGGCGCCGGCCAGGGCCGCCTCCAGCCCGTTCTCGATGTAGGTCGCGACCGGGGACGGCACCACGGGCATCGCGCCGGCGAAGACCTCGCCGGTCGTGCCGTCGATGCTGATCTCGTCGCCCTCGTTGATCACCGTCGCGCCGAGCGTGATCCGCTTGGCCACGACGTCGATGTCGAGCTTCTCGGCACCACAGACGCAGGTCTTGCCCATGCCCCGGGCGACGACCGCGGCGTGCGAGGTCTTGCCACCGCGCGCGGTCAGGATGCCCTGGGCCGCGATCATGCCGCCCAGATCGTCCGGGTTGGTCTCCCGCCGGACCAGCACGACGCGCTCACCCCGCGCCGCCCACTCCTGCGCGGTCGGCGAGTCGAAGACCGCCTTGCCGACGGCCGCGCCGGGAGACGCCGCCATCCCCTTGGTCAGCAGTTCGCGCTCCACGTGCCGGTCGAACTGCGGGAACATCAGCAGCGCCAGCTGGGCGCCGGACACGCGGGTCAGCGCCTCGTCCATGGTGATCAGGTTCTCGTCGACCAACTGCGAGGCGATCCGGAACGCCGCGGCCGGCGTCCGCTTGCCCACCCGGGTCTGCAGCATCCACAGCTTGCCGCGCTCGATGGTGAACTCGATGTCGCACAGATCGCGGTAGTGGGTCTCGAGCTTGCGCATGACCCGCAGCAACTGCTTGTGCGAGTCCGCGTCCAGCCGCTTGAGGTCGTCCAGCGACAAGGTGTTGCGGATGCCCGCGACGACGTCCTCGCCCTGTGCGTTGGGCAGGTAGTCGCCGTACGCCCCGGACTTGCCCGACGCCGGGTCCCGGGTGAAAGCCACGCCGGTGCCGCTGGTCTCGCCCAGATTGCCGAACACCATGGTGCAGATGTTGACCGCGGTGCCCAGGTCCTGGGAGATGCGCTCGCGGCGCCGGTACAGCCGCGCCCGCTCGGTGTTCCAGGAGTTGAAGACCGCGCGGATGGCCATGTCCAGCTGCTCGCGCGGGTGCTGCGGGAAGTCGACCCCGGAGTGCTCGACGATGAAGCCCTTGAACTCGGTGACCAGGCCCTTGAGCGCGTCGACGTCCAGCTCGAGGTCGCTGGCCACCCCACGGGTCGCCTTGGCCTTCTCCAGGGCGTCGGAGAAGACCTCGCCCGGGATGTCCAACACCGTCTTGCCGAACATCTGCAGCAACCGGCGGTAGGAGTCCCAGGCGAACCGCTCGTCGCCGGATTCCTCGGCCATGCCCTTGACGCTGGCGTCGTTGAGCCCGACGTTCAGCACCGTCTCCATCATCCCGGGCATCGAGAACTGCGCGCCGGAGCGCACGCTGACCAGCAGCGGATCGTGCCGGTCGCCCAGCCGCCGACCCGTCTTGTCCTCCAGGTGCCGCAGCGCCATCGTCACCTGCACCCGCAGGTCGCCGGGCTCGGCCCCGAGCGAGAGGAACTCGCGACAGGCGTCGGTGCTGATGGTGAACCCGGGCGGGACCGGCAGGCCGAGCTTGGTCATCTCGGCCAGGTTCGCCCCCTTGCCGCCCAGCAGCGCCTTCTGATCCTTGTCACCCTCGGTGAAGTCGTACACGTACTTGGTCAACGGTGTGCTCCTTGGCCTGGTGTCGGGACGGTCAACCGGTTCGCTGCGCCGCGAGCCCGATGGCGACATCGATGATCATGTCCTCCTGCCCGCCGACGTAACCAGCCTCGCCGACCTTCCGGAGTATTTCGTGAGAAGACACACCGTAGCGATCCGCTGCACGTTCGGCGTGCAAAAGGAATGAATTGTAAACACCGTAGCGTCCCTGGACGATCGAGGCTCGGTCAGCGATCGGCAGGCGGGTGATCATCGGCTTGACGATCTCCTCGGCCGCGTCCAGCACCTTCGCCGCGTCCACCCCGGTCGGGATGCCCATGACGTCGAACGCCGTCGCCAGGATCTCGGTCGGCGAGTTGCCCGCCCCGGCCCCCAGCGCACACAGCGTGCCGTCGATCTGCCGGGCCCCGTTCTCGTAGGCGACGATCGAGTTCGCCACGCCCAGCGACAGGTTCTGGTGCCCGTGGAAACCGACCTGCGCGTCGTCGCCGAGTTCGGCCACCAACGCCTGCACCCGGTCGCGGACCATGTCCGGCAGCAGGGCGCCGGCGGAGTCGACGACGTACACGCACTGGCACCCGGCGTCGGCCATCACCCGCGCCTGCGCGGCCAGCTGCTCCGGCCCAATTCGGTGCGAAAGCATCAGGAAGCCAACGGTTTCCATGCCCAGCTCGCGAGCCGCGGTGAAGTGCTCGACCGACACGTCGGCCTCGGTGCAGTGGGTCGCCACGCGGGCGATGCGGGCGCCGGCACCGTGCACCTGCTTCAGGTCGTGCACCGTGCCCAGGCCCGGCAGGACCAGCACCGCGATCTTGGCCCGGGTCGCCGCCCGCACCGCCGCCGACACCAGTTCGACGTCGGTGTGCCGGCCGAAGCCGTAGTTGAACGACGAGCCGGCCAGCCCGTCCCCGTGGGTGACTTCGATGACCGAGATCCCGGCGGTGTCCAGCGCGGTGACCACGTCGGTGACGTTCTCGATCGTGAACTGGTGGCGGACGGCATGGCTGCCGTCGCGCAGGGTGCTGTCGGTCAACCGGACGAACGGCTTGTCGAATGTGGTGGAATCTGCAATTGCCTGTTCGATCGTGGTCATTTGTTGGCCGCCTTCTGAATCGTTCCCGACAGAGCGATCACTTCTCCGGCGCGCACTGCGGCGGCCGTCATGATGTCCAGATTTCCGGCCCACTCCGGCAGATAGTCGCCATTCCCGCGGACCTCGAGGAAGATGCCGACGCGGCCGTTGCCGTGCCACAGCGGGGTGGGGTCGTCGAACTGCGGATCGCTACGCAGCGTGTACCCGGGCACGTACTGCTGCACCTGCTCGACCATGCGGTGGACGGACTCGGCGATCGCGTCCCGGTCGGCGTCCGGCCCGATCGCGCAGAAGACGGTGTCCCGCATGATCATGGGCGGCGTCACCGGGTTCAGGATGATGATCGCCTTGCCCGTGGCCGCCCCGCCGACCGCCTCGATGGCGTGCGAGGTGGTCTCGGTGAACTCGTCGATGTTGGCCCGGGTGCCGGGGCCGGCCGAGCGCGACGCGATGGAGGCGATGATCTCCGCGTACGGCACCGGGGTCACCCGCGAGACGGCGTGGACCATCGGGATCGTCGCCTGACCGCCGCAGGTGATCATGTTGACGTTGGGCGCGCCGGCGTGCACGTCGGCGTTCACGGCCGGGCACACGAAGGGCCCGATGGCGGCGGGGGTCAGGTCGATCGCCGTGATCCCGGCCGCGGCGTACCGATCGGCGTTGGCCAGGTGGGCCTTGGCCGAGGTGGCCTCGAAGACCAGGTCCGGCGTCTCCTGCTCGAGCAACCAGTCCACCCCGCCGGCGCTGGCCTCGACGCCGAGCGAGCGGGCCCGGGCCAGTCCGTCGGACGCGGGGTCGACGCCGATCATGTAGCGGACGTCGATCGCGTCGGATCGCAGCAGCTTGACGAGCAGATCGGTGCCGATGTTGCCGGGGCCGACGATCGCGGCGGTGGCCCGGCCACCGGTCGGTCGAGTCACCGGGGTGGGGACGGTGCTGGTCATGGGGTCTCCTGTCCAACCGGACGGCATCCGGATCGGGTTCGGAAGGGAAGTGCGCACGGCGACGGGGTGGGCGGCCGGCCGGCGGTTGTGCCGCTCACCGGGACGCCGGGCGGTGCGGAACGACAACTGCTCGGGTCATTGCACTGTGCCCTGGGGCACAGTCATCATCAAGCCATGCGTACCGGTGAGCGGAACACTCATGAGTCGGTGATCGGCCGCGCCGCGGCCCTGCTGTCGGCCTACGACTCCCGCCACCTGGCCATCGGGGTGTCCGAACTGGCCCGCCGCTCCGGCCTGGCCAAGACCACCACCGCCCGGCTGGCCGCCGAGCTGGCCGAACACGGCTTCCTGGAGCGGACCGAGGGCAGCGAGTACAAGCTGGGCAGCCGGATCTTCGAGCTCGGCTCGCTGGCCAACCGGCAGCGGCAGCTGCGCGAGGTCGCGCTGCCGTACATGGCGGACCTGCGGCAGGTGAGCAAGCAGACGGTCCACCTGGCCGTGCTGGTCGGCACCGAGGTGATGTACGTCGAGATCGTCCGCAGCCGCAACGCGCCCCGCATGCCGTCGGAGGTCGGCGGCCGGCTGCCCGCCCACGCCTCCGGCGTCGGCAAGGCGATGCTGGCGTTCTCACCGGAGCAGTCGGTGCAGGCGGTGCTGGAGACCGGGCTGCCCGCGGTCGGTCCGCGCACCATCACCGCGCCCGGGCTGCTGCTGCGCGAGCTGCGCCGGATCCGGGAGCTGGGCATCGCCTACGAGAGCGAGGAGTCCGGGCACGGCATCGGCTGCGCCGCCAGCCCGATCCTCGGACCGGACGGGGCGGTGGTGGCCGCGATGTCGATCTCGGGCTGGAACGGCACGCTCGACCTGCGCCGGGTCGGCCCGGCGGTGAAGACCGCCGCCCTGGCCATGAGCCGGGATCTGGCGATCCGGGGGCCGGCCAGCCGCCCGGCCTGGTCGAATCCCGGCTGATGCGGGTTCGCTGATCAAAGCCGGGCCAATCCGGTCACATCGGTTGCACTCACGCGGATTTGATCAGCGCAGCGGCCCGGCGCAGCGACGTTCGCTGATCAAAGCCGGGCCAATCCGGGCAGATCGGGCGCACCCACGCGGATTTGATCAGCGCAGTGGGCCGGCGCGGCGGCGCGGCGCGACTCGGCTCAGCCGACGCCGGCGGCGCGGAGCACCGCGCGCGAGGTGTCGGCCGCCAGCCGGGCCGCCTCGGCCACCGGGAGGGCACGGAACTCGGGCGTGTTGACCTCGACGCACCACGGCCCGTCGAAGCCGGCGGACCGGACCGCCCGCACCACCCCGACGACGTCGAGGTCGCCCCGGCCGGGCAGGGCCCGGCGGGTGCGGGCGGCGGTCAGGAAGTCCTCGTGCACCAGGGGGCCGTCGTTGAGCTGCACGGCGGCGATCCCGGCGCCGGGCAGGTCGGCCAGCAGCTCCACGGTCGCGCCGGTGTTGGCGAAGTGCCAGACGTCCACCATGATCCCGGCGTTGGCCGCCCCGGACCGGCGCACCAGGTCGATCGCCGTCTCCACCCGGCCGAGCGCGGACCACGGGAACGCCTCCACCGCGACCAGCAGATCCAGCCGGGCCAGGCGGTCGGCGTGCGCGCGCAGCGCCGCGGCGGCCGCCGCGGCGTCCAGGGCGACGTCGCCCCGGAACACCCCTGCGCTGACGTGCCGTCCGCCGAACTCGTGGGCCACGGCCTCGATCGCCGCCGCCGACGGCGCGGACACGCCCGGGGCCAGGTCCGTCCAGCCGCCGAGGAACTCGATCTCGACCACCGACAGGCCGTGGTCGCGCAACACCGCCTTCATCTCGGGCACCGGCAGCCCCGCCTCGACGGTCCGCGCCAGGTCGTCGGCGTGCAGCCCGATCCCGGCAAAGCCGGCGGCGGCCGCGGCGGCACAGCGCGCCGCGAAGGAATGGCGGGGCGGCTCGGCGAAGCCTGCCCCGGACAGCGTGAAGAAGCTGGCCACCAGGTCCGGCGAGCCCGGCCGGGGCGGGGCGTCAGTCACGGAACGCGACGACCTCGACCATGTACCGCGGGTTCTCCTCGGGGCGGCCGAACGCGGCCGACTCGATCGCCGACCGGGCCGGCCGGTGCTCGCCGAAGCGTTCCTTCCACACCCGGTTGAAGGTGGGCCGGTCCTCCTGCAGGTGCCGCATGACGATCCCGACGCGGACCACGGCCGTCAGATCCGCACCCGCCGCGGCCAGGATCGCGACCAGATTGTCGAACAGCTGGTTCGCCTCGGCCTCGGCGTCGGCCGGGATGGCATGGTCCGCGGGCCGGGCGCCGAACAGCGCCGAGACGTAGATCCAGCCGCCGGCCTCGACGGCCTGCGGGACCGGTCCGACATGGGCGGGCGCGTCGTCGGTGTGGATGGTGCGCATGGAACTCCTCGTTGGGCGAGCGGGCGGGACGACCGTCGAGCATCGCGGGGGTGCCCCGACGACAGGGCGGCGAGACGGGAGCCGCCGTGTTCGGCCGACCCTGAATGGCCGGGCCGACGGGACCGGCATCCGGCACCGCAGGGATGCCCTAACCGGCGGTCGACGGTGGATCTGCGGTCGCGCCGGGGCCCGGATCGGCGGGTCCGGCGGCTCCCGGTCCGGGCGGCCCCGGTTCGGCGTCACCGGTGGCGGAACCCCAGGTCACCTCGAGTTCCCGGCGGGCGCCGAACCGCACCAGGTGCCGGGCCAGCACGTCCTGCACCCGGGCCAGCGCCTCGTTGTCGGCAGCGGTGGCCCGTAGCTCCAGCGCCGCCGCCCCGGGCAGCACGTCACCGAACCCGTAGGCGAAGACGAGCCGGCCGGCCGGTTCCGGCTGTCCCGGAACCGGCTCGACGGCGACCTTGCGCCCCAGGTGCGACAGCAGCTGCTTGGCGTAGCGGGCGGGCGCGTCCGTGTCCACCACGGCGACCGAGACCAGCATGTGCGCTCCTCCTGCTCGACGACCTGCTCCTGCGACGGCGATCAGGCGCCGTAGACCTCGATGGCACCCAGACCGTCGAACTCGAACGTCACGCTGCCACCGGGGACGACGGGCACCGGGGCGGTCACCCCGCCGGAGAACACCAGCTGCCCGGCCTTGAGGGTCTCGCCCTCCGCGGCGAGCTGGTTGGCCAGCCAGGCCACCGACGCGGCCGGGTGACCCATCACCGCGGCGCCCGCCGCGGTCATCGCGACCTCGCCGTCCACCCGGACCACGCACCCGATCAGGTGCAGTTCCAGGTCCTCGGGGCGGCGCGCGATCGGCCCGAGGTAGAACGCACCGGCCGAGGCGTTGTCGGCGACGACGTCCGTCAGGGTGAACTTGAATCCCTGGTACCGGGAGTCGAGCACGTCGACGGCGCCGTAGATCAGGTCGGTCGCGGCGAGGACCGAGGTGACCGTGGCCGGCGCGACGACGTCGTCCTTGAGCAGGAACGCGATCTCCGACTCCACCCGCGGGTGGATGAATCTCTCGAACGGGATCGGATCGCCGTAGGTCGAGAGCATCGAGGACGTGACCCGCCCGTACAGCGGCGAATCGACCCCCATCGCCTGCTGCTTGTTCCGGCTGGTCAGCCCGAGCTTGTACCCGACCAGCCGCTCACCGGCGTCGAGTTTGGACTGCACGAAGGCCCGCTGGGCCGCGTAGGCGGTGGCGACGTCGATGTCCGGGTAGCTGTCGCTGAACTGCGCCACCTCGGTCCGGTCCCGTTCGCCGGCGATCAGGACGTCGGCCATGGCCTGGGGGGTGGGGTTGCCCATGGGTCAGCCTTCCGACCGCTTGGTGAAACGGACGGTGACCGGACCCAGATGGGCGAAGTCGGCCCGGAAGACGTCGCCGGACTGCACGCCCACCATCTTGTGCACCGCGCCGGGGAGCACGATGTCACCCGCCTTGAGGCCCGATCCCAGCGAGCCCAGTTTGTTGGCCAGCCAGGCCACGCACCGCGCGGGATTGCCCAGGGCGGCGGCGCCGGCCCCGGTGTCGATGACCTCGCCGTGCCGGGACACGACCACGCCCAGGGTGCGCAGGTCCAGGTCCTTGACCGGCAGCATTCGGCCGCCGACCACCAGCAGGCCGGAGGAGGCGTTGTCGGCGACCGTGTCGACGAGCTTGATCTTCCAGTCGGCGACCCGGCTGTCGACGATCTCGACCGCGGGCAGGGCCCCGGCGATCGCGCGCAGGGCACCGGCGGTCGTGACGCCCGGCCCGGCCAGGTCCGTCTCCATGATGAAGGCCAGCTCGGCCTCCACCCGGGGCTGCACGAGGTCGTCGATGTCGATCGGGTCGCCGTCCTCGACGAACATGGCGTCGGTCAGCACGCCGAAGTCGGGTTCGTCGACGCCGAGCAGCTTCTGCATGGGCGCCGAGGTCAGCCCGACCTTGCGGCCGATGGCCTTCTCGCCGGCGGCGATCCGCCGGTCGATGTTGATGGTCTGGATGGCGTAGGCGTCCTCGACGACGAGGTCGGGGTAGCGCTCGGTCAGCGGCGAGATGGGCTTGGCCGTGCGGTCGGCCTCCCAGAGCTCGTCGGCCAGTTGCTGGTGAAGGGAGTCGGCGGTCCCGGCGGGAGAAGTCACGATTGAAGACTCCGGCCTGCGGGCACCGACGGCAACCGATCGGCCAGCGGTTCCGGGCAGTGGAACCCGCCGCGCCGGCCGCTCAGGACGGTTCGGTGTGGGCGGGTCCGAGCCGGTCGGCGAGCTGCCGGCGCGAGGTCACGCCGAGCTTGGCGAAGACGTTGCGCAGGTGGTACTCGACGGTCTTGATGCTGACCACCAGCTCGGCGGCGATCTGCCGGTTGCTCAGCCCGGCGGCGGCCAGTCGGGCGACGACCTGCTCCTGGGAGGTCAGGTCGAACCGCGGTGCCCCGGCCCGGGCGGTGGCCAGTCCCGCCTCCACCAGCTCGGTGTCGCACCGGTCGGCGTAGGGCACGGCACCGAGCCGGCCGAAGGTCTCGCGTGCGGCCATCAACAGTTCGACGGCCTGCCGGCGCCGCCCCCAGCCGCGCATCGCCCGGCCGGCGGCGAACTCGATACGGGCCCGCTCGAACGGGGCGGGAACGTCGGCGATGAGCTCCAACGCCCGGCCGAAGGCGGCGTCCGCCGCGGCCGCGCGGCCGGCCGCCTGCTCGATCCGGCCCCGGGCCCGGGCCAGCCGGGCCCGGGCCGATCGCCGGCCGCGTTCCTCCGCCCGGCGCTCGTGCGGGACCAGGAACCGGTCGGCCTCCTCGATCCGCCCGACGGCGACCAGTGCGTCCGAGTACAGGTCCGACCACGCCCAGAAGCCCGGCTCGTCCGCCGCGTCGCGGAGCGGGAAGGCACGGACCGGGTCGAGCGCGGCGAGCACGTCGGCCGGCCGGCCGCGGGCCTCGCCGAGCCGGGCCCGGGCCATGCCCAGGGCCATGACCGAACGCTCGTAGCGCACGTGGCTGCGCGGCAGCAGGCGTAGGTAGGACTCGGCCGTCGCCCAGTCGCCCCGGGCGGCCGGCACCAGCACCGCGATGCCCACCACGGCCGAGCGCAGGAACCCGAAGTCGGACTCCAGGTTGATGGCCACCGCCCGGTCGGCGTTGACCAGGGCGTCGTCCCAGTCCCCCGTCATCCACTGGGTCCGGGCAAGGTAGGCGTGGCTGAAGGCCGCCGTGTTGAGGATGCCCAACCGGGTGGCCGTCCCGATCACCTGGGTGAGCAGGGCGGCGGCCGAGTCGAACTCGTCGTCGATCAGGTGCAGGACCGCGCGGGCCGAGCGCGGGTTGAGCCAGAGCCGCAGCGCCTCCGGCGCCTGGGCGGCGGCCAGCGATTCGTCGACCCGGCCGGCGTAGCCCAGACCGTGCACGAGGTAGGTCACGGCGACCTCGTGCAGGGAGGTCTCCGGGCCGGCGCCCACGTCGGCGGTGGCCAATGCCCGCTCGCACCAGGCGACGGTGCCGGCCGCGTCCAGCCGGCCGTACTGATGAATGGCCTGCATCACCGCGACCGCGGCGGCCACGTCGTGCAGTTGCTCACCGGTCTCCGGATCCGCCGTCGGCGCGGTGGACCCGGCCTCCGCCCAGGCCCGGTCGAGCAGATCTCCGGCCCGGACCGGATCCTCGGCCGCCATCGCCATCGCCCCCAGGACCAGGTCACGCAACGGTCCGGCCGGGTACGCGGCCACCTCGTCGGCCAGATCGGCCGCGGCCGCGGCATCCCCGCGCAGCAGCGTCCAGACCAGCGCCCAGAGCACCCGGCAACGCGCCCGGGCCGGCTCGGTGCTCAGCCGGCTGGCCGAGACCAGATGCACGGCAGCGTTTTTCCAGTCGAAGCGATCCTGCGCCCGCGCGGCGAAGGCGGTCAGATCGGCGGCCAGGACCTCGTCCGGACCGGTGGCCGCGGCGACCCGGTGGCGCAGCGCGGCGGCCTCGTCCGGCCCGATGCGCGCGGCGGCCCGGTGCAGCGCGTGCCGGCGGGCCGGGCCGATCGCGTCGTAGAGCGCGGCCCGGACCAGGGGATGGCTGAACTCCACCGACCACGGGCCCTGGTCCTGCCGGATGCGCAGCAGGTCGTGGGCGGTCGCCTCGTCGACCGCCGGCACCGGATCGTCGGTCCCGGCCAGCCCGGCCGCCGCCCACACCGGAGCGTGCAGCCCGAGGACGGCGACCGCGTCCAGGAACGCCTGGGTCGCCGGCCGGCAGGCGGCGTACCGCTGGCCGACGAGGTGCCGGAACGACCGCGGCGGCGGCAGCAGCGAGTCGTCCTGCCGGTTCACCGGCCAGTCGGCCACCGGGAACTCCTCCAGCAGCGCTCGCGCGTGCAACGGATTCCCGTTGGTGCCCAGGCGCAGTCGGCGCGCCGCGGCCACCGTCAGGCGGTCGACGCCCACCGTCCCGGCCAGGTCCCGCAGATCGTCCTCGTCCAGGCCGTCGAGCCGGACGGTCACCCCCATGTGCCCGGCGGTCAGCCGGGTCAGGCTGTCCGGGAGGTGCACGGCGTCGTCGGTCCGCACGGTGAACACGGCCAGCACGCGGTCGGCGACCAGCCGGCGGAGGGCGAACACCACGGCCTGCAGGGAGGGCCGATCGGCCCAGTGGGCGTCGTCGACCGCGAGCACGACGACCGCGCCGGCCAACGAGTCCAGGAACTCCAGCCAGCGCGCACCCATCCGGATCGGGTCGACCAGCCGCTCGCCGTCCGCCGCCGGGTCCGTGCCGAGAAGGAGCCTGGCGGAGGGGGTGTCGGCGGAATGGGCGAGCTGGCCGAGCAGGCCGTAGGCGATCAGCCGTTCGTCCTGGTCGCCACTGGCCCGCAGCACCACCACCGCGGGATCGCCCGCGACGTCGGCCAGCAGGGCGTCCAGCAGGGCCGTCTTGCCGATGCCGGACGGGCCCTCGATCGACACCACCCGGGGTCGCCCGGCGGCCGCGTCGGCCAGCGCGGCGCGGAGAACGCCGAGTTCGGCGGACCGGCCGACGAAGGAAACAGCCATCACGTCCTCGGCAGTGGCCGGGACCGGCGAGGTCCCGCGGGCCCGGGCGGGACCGCGGCCGACCCTACGCCGTCCGCGCGGGCCCCACCAACGACCGCACCGGACGGGGGTCCCGGCCGGACGGGTCCGCGGCCGGGACCCCCGGTCACCGGCGCGACCCTCGCGCACCGGGCGGGACGGGAGCCGTCACCACCCCGGCGTGCACCGCCTGACCGACCGGGCTGGCGAGCAGCAGATCGGACCAGTCGACGACCACCTCGAAGCCGGGAGCCGTTGCCCCGCCCGTCGTGTCGAAGTCGAGCGGGACGAGGCCGGCCGCCTCGGCGGCATCGATCGCCGTCGCGTTGACCACGCCGACCCCCAGCCCCCGCCGGACCATCGCGGCGACCGCCTGCGGCCCCTGGACGGTCAGCCGGTCGCGGTCGGCCAGGCCGGGCCAGTCGTCGAGCACGCGACCGGCCGCCGCGCACAGCACGAGCCGTTCCCCGGCCAACCCGTCCGGGGTCCGTCGGTCGGCCCGGGCCAGGGGATGCTCCGGCGGCACGAGCATCCGCAGCGGCTCCCACCACAGCCCCTGGCGTCGGGTCCGGGGGCCGGGCTCGCGGTCGGCCGGGGCGACAACCAGGACGGCGCCGCCGGCCGCGTCCCCCTCCTCGGTCCCACCGTCCCCCTCGGTCAGGGTGACCCGGGCGGCCGGGAACGTCGCCAGCACGTCGGCCAGCACCGGGGGGAACAGCGTGCCGGCCAGCCACGACGTGGTGTGCACGACGACGTGCTGATCGGACAGCGCACTCATCGCGGTGACCGCCGCCCGCGCCGTCCGGACCCCGGCCAGGATCTCCCGGGCGTGCACCGCGAACACCCGCCCGGCGTCGGTGACCATCGCCGGCCGGCGGCCGCGCTCGATCAGCCGGATGCCCAGCTCGCGCTCGAGGGCGGCGATGTGCGCGCTGACCCGGGACTGGGACCGGTGGACCTGGGCGGACGCCGCGGTGAAGCCGCCGCGGTCGACGACCGCGAGGAACGTCTCCAGCCAGTCCAGTTCCACCGGACCATATTGGGGAACCGGCAACCCCGACCGCACCGATGACCGACCCCAGGTCTGACCCCAGGGCGCCACGCCGGCGAGGGTGGGGCATTGTTCGATCCGTGTCCCGGATGCTTTCCTCGGGATCACGCGCTGGCCGCCGCCCACCGGTTGTGCTTGCCTAGGTGCCGGCGTGATCATCCGGACGGGTACCCGCCCCCCGGATGCGTCGACGACGACGACAAGGAGATGCCATTGGCCGGCAATTCCACCGAGGCCGGTCGCTCCGTCACCAGCAAGATCACCTCGATCCTGCTGACCTTCACCGAAGGGTCGGAGCATTCCCTGACCGAGATCGCCCGCCTGGCCGGGCTGCCCATCTCGACGGCCCACCGGCTCACCTCGGAGCTCGCCTCCTGGCGGCTGCTGGAACGCACGAGCGAGGGCCACTATCGCGCCGGGCTGCCCCTGCGGATGATCCGTGGCGCGGAGACCGGGCCGCCGAGCATCGCCGAGCGGGCGCCCTGCGTGCTCGAGGATCTCGCCGCCGCCACCCGGTGCCGGGCCCGGCTGGGCGTGCTCACCGAGATCGACGTGTCCTACATCGAGAAGGTGCCCGGTCCGCGACCGGCCACGACGTTCAGTGCCGCGGCCACCATGCCCGCCCACCCGACCGCGATGGGCCGTGCCCTGCTCGCCTTCTCCCCGCCGCGCCTGGTCGAGCTGACGATCATGCGCGGCCTGCGCGCCTACACCGCGCACACCGTCACCTCGCCGGAGCGGCTGCGCCGCGCGCTGGGGGTGACCCGGCTGACCCGGGTGGCGGTCACCCGGTGGGAGCTCGAGGCCGACCTGTGCTGGATCGGGATGCCGGTCTTCGGCCCGGGTGGTCAGGTGGTGGCCGCCATCGAGATCGCGGTCCGGGATCTGCACCAGCAGATGCAGGCGGTCGTCGGGACGCTCGCCATCGCCTCCCGGAGCCTGACCCGGGAGCTGGCCGGGGATGCGCCCGGCCGGCCGGCGGCCGACCCCGTCCTGCCGCTGCCCCGGCCGGCCGACGACTGCCGGATGGCGCCCCTGTAGGCGACCCGCCCGCCGGAGCCGGCGGGCGGGCACGCCCGGACCGGGGGCGTATCAGCCCAGCACGTAGGTGCCCGGCCCGTCGCCGAGCACCGGGTGCGTCGCGCTGCCGGTCGGCGGGGGGGCCACCAACGGCCCGGACGTCTCGGCGGACCACCTGGCCCAGTCGTCCCACCAGGTGCCCTGCTTGCGGGTGGCCCCGGCCCGCCACTGCGCCGCGTCGGCCGGCAGCTTCTCGTCACCCTCGGCGACCTGGTACCAGACCTTGGGGCCGGGCGGGCTGACGATGCCGGCGATGTGCCCCCCGCTGCCGAGCACGAACCGCACCGGGCCGCTGACCAGGTTCACCGTCTTGTACGCCGATTCCCACAGCACGATGTGATCGTTGATCGCGCTGACCACGTAGGTCGGCGACTTGATGACGCTCAGGTCGATGCGGGCCCCGCCGATCTCGAGATCGCCGGTGGCCAGCTTGTTCTGCACGTAGAAGTTCTTCAGGTAGAAGGCGTGCATGGTCGCCGGCATGCGGGTGCTGTCGGCGTTCCAGGCCAGGATGTCGAACGCGGGCGGCGGCTGGCCCATCAGCCAGTTGGACACGACGTAGTTGAAGATGAGGTCGTTGGCCCGCAGGATGTCGAAGGTCCCGGCCATCGTCTCGCCCTCGAGCGTGCCCTCCTTCTTCATCTTCTTCTCCAGCCGTTCCACCGACTTCATGTCGGTGAACGCGCCGAGCTGCCCGGGCTGGGCGTAGTCGAGCATCGTGTTCAGCAGCGTCAGGGTGCCGACCCGGTTGTCGCCCTGCTGGGTGAGGTAGGCCGCGGTGATCGCGGTCATCGCCCCGCCCAGGCACAGCCCGACGATGTCGATGGTCTCCGCGCCGGTGATCTCCTGGATCACGTCGAGCGCGGTCTGCGGCCCGTGCACCAGGTAGTCGTCCATCGTGGTGCCCGACATGTCCGCCGACGGGTTCCGGTAACTGATGGAGAAGACCGTCCGGCCCTGCTTGACCGCCCACTCGATGAAGCTGCGGTTCGGCGCCAGATCCATGATGTAGTACTTGTTGATCCACGGCGGGCTGCACAGCAGCGGGGTGGCGTGGACCTGCTCGGTCTGCGGCTCGTACTGCAGCAGCTCCATCAACTCGTTGCGGTACACCACCTTGGCGGGCGTGCAGGCCAGGTTCGTGCCGACCTCGAAGCCGCTGCGGTCGACCTGACGCGGCTTGCCGCCGTTGCTGACGACGTCGCCGACGAAGTTCCGCGCGCCCTTGATCAGGCTGGCCCCGGCCGTGTCGAACGCCTTCTGCAGCGCCGCCGGGTTGGTCGGCAGGAAGTTGGTCGGGGCCAGCGCGTCGACGATCAGGTCGAGCATCATCATCGCCTTGCGGCTCTCGTCCGGGCTCATCGGCGCCGCCCCGACCACGTCGCGGGCCGCCTTGGCCGCGGCCAGGTAGGCCATCCGGATCGAGTAGTAGGCGGGGTTCTCCTGCCAGGCCGGCGCGGCGAACCGGCGGTCCTTGGGATCGGCCTCCACCGGCGGCGGCACGTCCCGGCCGAGCCATCTGGCCCCCGCCACCGCCGGGATCCGCAGCAGGTCGCCGGCCAGGTGCAGGGCCGACTTCACCGGGGCCACCGGATGGACGATCGAGGTGCGCAGGGCCTTGGCCAGCGACTCACCGAACCCGGCGATGTCGACATCCTCGAAGATGTCGGTCTCCGGCGCGAGCACGCCGACCGCCCGCTCGGCGACGTCGCGCAGCGCTTCAGGAAGTTCCGGTGCCATATCCCCATCCTTGCGTCTCGACGGCCCCCGGTACAGCGCTCCCGCGGCCTCCCGCTGGTCGGAACACCCCTCGCCGGGCATGCCGGATCGCGCACGGTACCGGTATCTGTGGGGTCTGAATCGACCCCAGGAGGCGATGATGTCACTGCTCGCCAGCTCGGCGCCCGGCGTAGAGCCGTCGGCGGACGTGGCTCCCGCCACACGCCGCCCGCCCTTGCGGACGGCGATCGCCACCGTCTGCATCTCCGGCACGCTGGAGGACAAGCTGGCGGCCGCGGCCGCGGCCGGGTTCGACGGCGTGGAGATCTTCGAGCCGGACCTGGTCGTCTCCTCGTCGTCGGCCGCCGACGTGCGGCGACGGTGCGCCGACCTGGGCCTGTCGATCGATCTGTACCAGCCGTTCCGGGACCTGGACTCGACCGATCCCGACCAGTTCGCGCTCAACCTGCGCCGGGCGGACCGCAAGTTCGACGTGATGGAGGCGCTGGGCACCGACCTGATCCTGGTCTGTTCGGCCGTCTCGCCCACCGCCGTCGACGACAACGCGGTGATCGCCGACCAGCTGCACCAGCTGGCCGACCGGGCCCAGGCCCGCGGCCTGCGCATCTCCTACGAGGCGCTGGCCTGGGGCACCCACGTCAACACCTACGACCGGTCGTGGGACATCGTGCGGGCGGCCGACCACCCGGCGCTGGGCGTGTGCCTGGACAGCTTCCACATCCTGTCCCGCGGGTCGGATCCGGCCGGGATCGAGTCGATCCCCGGCGAGAAGATCTTCTTCCTGCAGTTGGCCGATGCGCCGTTCATGAACATGGACGTGCTGCAGTGGAGCCGGCACTACCGCCTCTTCCCCGAGCAGGGCACGTTCGACCTGCCCGCGTTCCTCGGGCATGTGCTGACCGCCGGCTACGCCGGACCGCTGTCGCTGGAGGTCTTCAACGACGTGTTCCGGCAGTCCGACCCGGGCCGCGCGGCCGTCGACGCGCACCGGTCGCTGCTCGCGCTCTACGAATCGACGGTGGGCAGCGTGCCGCTGGATCGGGCCGGTGCGATCGCCGCTTCGGGGCCGGGTGCGGGGTCGGCTCCCGGATCGGTGCCGGGGCCTGACGCGGGGCCGCCGGCCGGTTCTGCCCGCCAGGTGCCGGCCGCGCCCGAGCTGGGCGGGTTCGCGTTCGCCGAGCTGGCCGTCGACGAGGACAGCGGACCAGCGGTGGCCGCGACGCTGCGCGCCCTGGGCTTCGCGCACACCGGGCAGCACCGCTCGAAGCCGGTGCAGCTGTGGACGCAGGGTCAGGCCCGGGTGCTGCTCAACGCCGCCCGCGGCCTGGACGAGCACCCGACCGGCGCCGCGGTGGCGGCGATCGGCTTCGAGACGCCGGATCCCGCCGCGGCAGCCGTCCGCGCGCAGGCGATGCTGGCGCCGCTGCTGCCCCGCCGGGTGGGCGCGGGCGAGGCCGACCTGTCCGCCGTCGCCGCGCCGGACGAGACGTCGGTGTTCTTCTGCCGGACCGGCGCGCAGGACGCGGCCGGCTGGATCGGCGACTTCGAGCCGGTCGCCGGAGCGTCCGGGCCGTCCGGCCCGGACGAGGTGTCGGGACCGGCCGGGGCGGGCCTCGGGCGCATCGACCACGTGGCCCTGACCCAGCCGTACGACCGGTTCGACGAGGCGGCGCTGTTCTTCCGGACGGTGCTCGGGCTGCCGATCCGGCACAGCTCGGAGATCGCGGCGCCGTTCGGCCTGGTGCGCAACCGCACCGCGGCCAACGCCGACGGGTCGGTGCGGATCGGGATGACGGTGTCGGTGCTGCGGCGGGGCGGGCAGTGGCGGCCCGGCGTGACCGACCCCCAGCATGTGGCCTTCGCCACCGACGACATCGTGGCGGTGGCCCGCGCGGCGGCCGCCGCGGGCGCGCCCGTCCTGCCCGTGCCGGCCAACTACTACGACGACCTGGACGCCCGGCTGGCCCTGCCGGCGGACCGCCTCGCGGTGCTGCGGGAGCTGAACCTGTTGTACGACCGCAACTCCGACGGCGAGTTCTGGCACTTCTACACCGCCGTGCTCGGCGGGCGGGTCTTCTTCGAGGTCGTCCAACGGGTGGGTGACTACCAGGGCTACGGCGAGGTGAACTCCCCGGTGCGGATGGCGGCCCACCGCCGGCAACGGGCTGCCGTGTCCGGTTCGTCGTAACCTGGAGACCGTCATCGACGGTCGACACAGCTCCTCAAAGATGCGTGGCCGCTCACCAGGTGCCGCGCCGTCGGGTCCGCCCCGCACGCCCTGGAGGAGTCATGTCCCGGACCGAGGCCACCGGTATCCGAACGGTGCTGAGCGAACGGCTGCTGCAGTTCGCCGCCGACCGCGCCCTGCAGACCCGCGAGTTCGAGCGGCGGGTGGCCGCCCTGCCGGCGGACTCCCCCGCCCGGGCGTCCATGGGAGCCACGCTGAGCGCGGCCAAAGCCTGGGAGGCCGGCCTGCTGTGGGTCGCCTGGCGCCTGCAGCCGCGCTCCCGGATCGGCGCCTGACCCGCCGCCGCTCGCCCTCCCGCGCGGATCATCAACGCCGGCGCGGATCATCGTGCACCGATGGTGACGGGTGGGGACCGAGTCGACGAGATCATCCGCGCGGTTGTCCACACCCGGCCGCGAGGTCAGTGAAACGACTTCCGGCCCGCGGAAGGCGCTGCCGAGCGCAGGACCGCCGACGGAAACTGGACGCATGACCTCCCTGCCCGCGTCGCCCACTGCCGTGCTCGGCGCCCCCGGCTCCGCTCCGCCGCTGGTCATCAGCTCGTACACGCTGGGTACCGAGGTGCCGTTCGGTGAGCGGGTCGCCGCCGCGGCCCGGGCCGGCTTCGAGGGCATCGGTCTACGGGCCGAGAACTACTGGGACGCACAGGATGCCGGCCTGGACGCCACGGCCATGCGGGAGATCGCCGCCGGCGCGGGCGTGCCCGTCCTGGAGGTGGAGTACCTCACCGGCTGGGGAACGCCGGCCGACCGGACGGCCGAGCAGCAGCGCAAGGAGCGCACCGTCGTCGAGATGGCGCACGCGTTCGGCGTGCGGCACCTCAACGCCGGCCTGCTGGAGCACCTGCCGGTCGAACGGATCACCGAGGCGTTCGCCCAGCTGTGCGACCGGGTGGGACCCGAGCTGACCGTCGCCCTGGAGTTCATGCCGTACAGCGGGGTGCCCGATCTGGCGACCGCCGGCCGGGTCGTCCAGGACGCCGGACGCCCGAACGGCGCCCTGATCGTCGACGTCTGGCACTGGGCCCGCGCGGGGATGACGGCCGCGGACCTGGCGTCCGTGCCGGCCTCGTCCATCGTCGCCGTCCAGCTGTGTGACGTGCTGGCCGAGCCGATGACGCCGCTGCGCCGCGAGTCGCTGGGTCACCGGTTGCCGCCGGGCCAGGGCCACGGCGACGCCGCCGGCATGGTCCGCGCCCTGCACGATCACGGGGTGCGCCCGGCGGTCGTCACCGCTGAGGTCATCTCCGACGCGCTCGTCGCCGGCGGCGTCGAACAGGCGGCCCGGACGGTGCATCGGGCCACCGTCGACGTGCTGCGGGCGGCCGCCGCGTAGTCGGCCCCGGCCCGCCGCCGGCGCCGGCCCAGGGGGATCCGGGTCCGGTCAGCGGGCGGCGTCCTGCACGCCGGCTCCGCCCCAGGGCGGATCCAGCCGCCAGCCGGTGGGAACCGGGCCGGGCGCTCGCATCCGGGTGGCCTCCCGCACCCGGTGCAGGAGCCGGCCCGGCCGAGCGACGGCGTCCGTCCAGGTGTACCGGACCAGCCCGTAGCCCAGCCCACGAATGAGCCGCTCGCGTTCCTTCTCGTCGCGGACGATCGCGTCGGCGTCGGGCCGATCGCGATACTTCACCGCGCCGTCGCCCTCGAGCACGACCGCCTCGTCGGGCAGCAGGTGATCGACCCGGAACCAGCGGGAGCCGGCTCCGATCCAGACGTTGCTCAGCGGCGGGCGCGCTCCGGCAGCGAGAAACGCATAGCGGCAGAGGGACTCGAGCGGGCTCTCGGCGCGCCGGTCCGCGTGCTCGGCGACCCAGGCCACCATCGCGATACCGGGATACGCGAGCATGTTCGCGGCGATGGTGGTGATGGCCCGACGGTCGACCCCCGAGTGCAGCACGGCGTCGGCGACGACGAGCCCGTCCCTGGCCCCGAGGTGCCGAGCGATGTCGACCGCGCAGAACGCCGGACTCACGACCGGCACCCGGTGGCGCTCGGTCCGGCAGACCGGCGGGAGGTAGCCGTGCCGGACCCGGCCGTAGGGGGTGCGGTCGTGACCGATGTGGGCGTTGCCGGGCCGGATCGCCACCGGCAGGCCCGACGGGTCGTCGACCAGCGGAAGCCCGAGCAGCAGGGCGGCCGCCGGTCCGGTCAGGTGGGCGTCGCCGCCGAGGCCGAGCCCAAAGGCGAGCGCGCGCAGCCGGAACCGGTCCCGCTCGCCGCCGGCCGCCCAGTCGCTCGCGCGCGCGAAGGCGGCCTTGCCGAGCCTGATCAGGTCGGCCCGGTCCACCGCTCGCACCAGCACACCTGCGGGCAGGCCGGCCGCGCGGGCGTCGCGGACGTGGACGACCGGACCCCAGCGGGCGAACAGGTGGTCCAGCAGGCGGCGGTCGCTCAGCACACTCATGACGCCGAGGATGGCCGCCCCGCGGCCCGTCCGACAGACCCATCGCGCGAATGTGGACAACCCGGTCCGTCCGGATCGGGTTGTCCACAGCGCACGGATTCCCGGCGCGGACGAAGTCGTTGACTGCTGCCCCACCCGTCCCATTTCGGGACAGTTGATCCGCGCCGGCGCTGTTGATCCGCGCGGGTCGGGGCGGGTCGGGGAGGGGGCCGGGTCAGCGGGCGACGTCGACGGGGCGGCTGGTGCGGGCGGCCTCGACGACGGCGTCCACGACCTTGAGCGTGGTCAGGCCGTCCCGGCCGCTGCAGATGGGCTGCTGCTCGCCCCGGATGACCGCGGCGAAGTGGGCGATCTGGTTGGCCAGTGGATCGCTGCGGTCGAGGTCCACGACGGACGAGGTCAGCGGTGCCCACCAGGAGCGTTCGCCCTCGTACACCCGCAGCCGCATGGTCGGCACGGACAGCGAGCCGCGGGTGCCGGTGATGTGGTAGCAGTCCTCGTCGGCAAAGCCGTCGTAACTCGTGTTCTCCCCCGACGTCTGCTCCCACGAGCGCGGCGAGGCCGCGGTGTCGGACAGCAGGAACGTGCCGAGCGCGCCGCCCGCGAAGGTGAAGATCATCGCCGCGGTGTCCTCGACGGCGAACCCCCGGGTGGCGTTCGACGTGACCGCCTGCACCCGGACGATGTCCCCGACCAGTGAGAGCAGGTTGTTGACCTCGTGGATCAGGTTCAGCAGGATCGGACCCCCGCCCGGCTGGGTACGCCAGCCGCCGCCGACCGTGAAGTAGTCGTCGGGCTTGTGGAACAGGGCTGTCCCGTTGACGGCGACCAGGTCGCCCAGGGCGCCGCTGCGGATGGTCTCCCGGGCCCGCGCCATGATCGGGCTGTAGTTGCGGTGGTGACCGGTCAGCACCGGCACGCCCGCCGCCTCGCCCGCCTCGACCAGCCGGGTCGCGGACTCGACGGTGTCGCCGATGGGCTTCTCCACGATCACCGGCACCCCGGCGGCGACGCACTCCAGGCCGCCGTCGACGTGCAGCTGGTTGGGCGTGGCCAGGATGACGCCGTCCGGCCGGCCGGCGGCGAAGAGCTCGGCCAGGGTGGCGTACCGGGGCACCGAGTACCTGGCCGCCACCTCGTCCGCGGCGTCGAACGGGTCGACGACCGCGGCCAGCTCGGCGTCGGCGCAGGCGTCGATCTCCTCGACGTGCCGGCGGCCGATCAGACCGGCGCCGACCACCGCGATCCGGACGGTCATGCCCGCTCGGCCCGGCGGCGCCGGTCCCGGAGCCCGCTCACGTGCGCACCCCGGGCTTGAGGTTCTTGGACACCTCGGCCTCGTGCAGCTCGTACAGGCCGCGGATGGCCAGCGAGTACCCCGGCACGCCGAACCCGACGATGATCCCGCGCGCGATCGGCGAGACGACCGAGTGGTGCCGGAACTCCTCCCGGGCATGCACGTTGGAGATGTGCAGCTCGATCACCGGGACCATCGCGGCCTCGATCGCGTCCCGGATCGCGTACGAGTAATGGGTGTGCGCGCCCGGGTTGTAGACCATGCCGATCGACTCGCCGGACTTGAACGCCGGTCCGGTCTCGTGGATCCAGTCGATCAGCTGGCCCTCGTAGTTGGACTGCAGGAACCGAAGCTCCAGGCCGAGTTTGTCGGCGTCGGCGCGGCACAGCTGCTCGACGTCGGCCAGGGTGGTGCGGCCGTAGACCTCGGGCTTGCGGGTGCCGAGGGTGTTGAGGTTGGGGCCGTTCATCACGGTGATTGAGGGCTTGATCGACATGGGTTGATTCTCTCCGAGACTTCTCGTGGGGCCGGGAACGCGGCGACGGCCGGCCGACGGGGGGTCGGCCGGCCGTCGCGTGACGTGCAGGGTGGCAGGTCGGGATCAGACGGGCTGATCGACCCCGGTGCGGCGGATGCGCTCGTACTCCTCCTTGGGCACCGGCACGGCGTCGTTGCGACCCAGGTCGTTCATGTGGACCCGGAAGGTCTCCCGGGCGCTGAACGCGGCGATCGCGGCGATGATGGCCAGGCCGAAGGTGATGCTGCCGACGGTCCAGACGACGTCCATCTCGATCGAGTTCGCCAGCGCCCGGCAGGTCTCACCCGAGGGCAGCACGGCGTCCGGCACGAACTTCTTGTCGACCACGCACGGATCGGTCGGGGTCGGGCCGACGATCGCGGCGTAGATGGCCGGCAGGAAGGCGGTGATCAGGGTGCCCAGGTTCTGCGAGACCGCGAAGCCGGTGACCCGGGTCTTGGTCGGGAACAGCTCCTGGAAGAAGGACGGGAACACCGCGTTGTAGCCCTGGTACACCACGCCCCACATCAGCATGGCGAACAGGAACGACATCGCCAGATTGCCCTGGCTGACGAAGTACAGGTACGGGTAGGCCAGGATGCCGGAGGCCAGGCACCCGAAGATGATGACCGGCCGGCGGCCGATCTTGTCCGACAGGTTGCCGACGAACGGGATGAGCGCGACGGCGATGATGTTGCCGGACACCGAGATCCACAGGTAGTTGGTGGAGGTCAGGCCGACGCCGTAGGCGGCGTTGGTGGCGAAGGTGGCACCGAAGACGGTGACCGCGGTCGGGATGGCATTCATCAGGGCCATGCAGGCGACCCGGACCATGTCGATGCCGTTCTCCTTGACGGCCTGGACGATCGGCGCCTGGGGCACCTCGCCGTGCTCCGCCTCCTCCTCGAAGGCGGGCGTCTCGTTGACGTTCCGGCGGATCATGTAGCCGGCCAGCACCACGAAGGCCGACAAGAAGAACGGGATCCGCCAGCCCCAGCTCTGGAAGGCCTCGGTCGGCATGATGGCGGACAGCGGCAGGAAGATCGCCGCGGCGAACACCTGGCCGGCCTGAACACCCTGCAGGGTGTAGCTGGCGTAGTAGCCACGGCGGCCGAACGGCGAGTGCTCGACGATCATCGCGCTGGCGCCGGAGATCTCACCGCCGACCGCGAAGCCCTGGATCAGGCGCAGGATCACCAGCAGGATCGGGGCCCAGATGCCGACGGCGTCGTAGCTGGGCAGCAGGCCGACGCAGAACGTCGAGAAGCCGATCAGCAGCATGCAGAGCACGAGCACGTTCTTGCGGCCGTGCTTGTCACCCCAGTGGCCCAGCACGAACGCGCCGATGGGCCGGGCGACGTAGCCGACGCCGAAGGTCGCGAAGGAGGCGACGATGGCGGTCTGCGCGTTGCCGCTGGGGAAGAACAGGGTCGGGAAGATCAGCGCGGCGGCCTGGGCGTAGATGAAGAAGTCGTAGTACTCCAGGGCGCTGCCGATCCATCCGCTCGCGGCGGCCTTCTTCGGCGTCTTTTCGTGAGCCGTCGGTTCATGCGAGCCCGGTGGCTCCTTGATGACGTCTGCCATGTGGTTCTCCTCGTCACGGGTCGCCGGGCGCGACTTGCGGCGGCTGTGATGTAGTGCACCGTCCCGCCAAGACCCGGTCAACGACTGTTGCCGTCCTTTCCGCTGGACGGCAGTGTTCCGCCGGACCGGTCACGGAATGGCCGTCGGCGCGATGACGAAACGAAAACGATTGACGGACAGAATCACTCGGTCAGCCGCCGGACCTGCGTCGACGGCCGGCCGACGCGGGCGGGCCGGACGCGTCGACCGCCCGCCCGGCCGCCCCGGGCCATCGGGCCGCCCGGGCCCGATCGCCCCGCACCGCACCCGGCAGGGGGCCGCGATCCGCACCCCGGCCGGAGTGCGGATCACCCCCCAACCGCCGCGAGGGTGGGTCCGCCGGAAGCCGGCGGACCCACCCTCGAGGTGGTCGGGACGAAGCGGGATCAGGGCACGAAGCGATCGCGCATGACGACATTGACGACGACGGCGAGCCCGCCGATGACGATGAGTATCCAGGCCAGGAACTCGTAGTCCGGCCCTCCCCGGAACAGCAGCACCAGCCCGCCGAACAGCACGAACGCCGAGAATCCGATCGCCAGGATCCACCGCCAGCGGTCCGCCATGGTGCTCATCATGCCGGGATCAGCGAGACTTCGCGCAACTCCTCGGGCGTGGTGCTGCCGAAGCCGAAGAACTCCAGGTAGGCCGGGATCTGCTCGTAGAGCATGTCCGACCCGACCTGGATAGGGCAGCCCTTGTCCAGGGCGGCCTGCAGGAACGGGGTGATCGTCTGCTTCATCACGACCTCGCCGACGAACGTGCCGGGGGCGATGCGGTCGATGTCCATCGGCAGCGGGTCGCCGTCGTTCATGCCGAGCGGCGTCGCGTTGACCACCAGGTCGTAGCCGTCGGGATCCTTGGACCCGACGGTGGTCTTCGTCTCCGGGTAGTGCTCGTTGAGCCGGGCGGCCAGGCCCTCCGACGCGGCGAGGTTCGGATCGAACAACCCGATCTCGGCCAGCCCGCCGGCGACCAGCGACGCGGCGATCGGCGATCCGACGCCGCCGTTGCCGACCACCAGCGCCCGCTTGCCCTTGACGTCGAAGCCCTTCCGGGCCACCCCCCGGGCGAAGCCGGCGCCGTCGAACTGGTCGCCCAGCAGGGATCCGTCCTCCCGGAGCAGCACCGCGTTCGACGCGCCGGCGACCTTGGCGATCGGAGTGAGCTCGTCGACCAGCTCGGTGGTGGTCACCTTGTGCGGCATGGTGACCAGCGCGCCCCGGATGTTGGTCATCTTGAACAGCAACGGGAAGAACTCCCGGTACTCCTCGGGCTTGACCCCCATCGGGACGACGACCGCGTCGATGTCGTGCTTGTCGAACCAGGGGTTGTAGATCAGGGGTGCCTTGAAGGCGAACGTCGGGTAGCCCAGGTGGGCGATCAGTGTGGTCTTGCCGCTGATCATGGACATCTCCTTTGATTCCGAGCGGGACGCCGCGCGCGGGCCGCGGGCCGGCAGCCGGGCAGCGGGGCCGTTCTCGCAGGTTGTCACCTCCGGGACCGTCGTCGCGGTGGCCCGTCGGCGACTTCCGACCAGTGAGAGCGGGTGGAGCCGCCGGCCCGCGCCCGCGAGGGTGGTCGGGCGGGGACCGTCATCGGACCGCGCCGCCGTTCCCGACCGTTGCCGTCACCGATGCGAGGAGTCGCCCTGTGGCCGTCCCCGAACCCGCCGAGCCGGGCGGTCCGCCGACCGTCGACGTGCACGCGCACGCGATGCCGATGCCCCTGCTGCGCAGCCTGGCCGACCGCGGCCTGGCCGACGTGTCGGCGGTCGACGCCGGCATCGTCCGGCTGGATCCGGTCGTCAGCGGGGTCGGGCCCGGAGCGCCCCTGCCGCTGGCCCGCTCGCAGCACGACGTCGGCACCCGGCTGGTCGAGATGGACGAGGCGGGCGTCGACGTGCACGCCGTGTCGCTGCCGCCGTTCCTGTTCGCCACCAACGCCACCGACCCGGCGTTCGCCACCCAGGTGGTCGCGCAGGGCAACGACGATCTCGCGGCCTACGTGGGCGCGGCGCCGGACCGGCTGGTCGGCCTCGGTTACGTCCCGCTCGGCCACCCCGGGGTGGCCGACGAGGCCGTCCGCGTCCTGGACGAGCTGGGCCTGGCCGGCATCGCGATCGGCAGCCAGGGCGGGGGCAAGGACCTCGACGACCCGGTGAACGAGGACCTGTGGGCGCTGCTGGCGGAGCGGAACACCTTCGTGTTCATGCACCCGTCCGGGATGCCGGCCGGGCCGCGCCTGCGGGACTACTGGATGCCGCAGCTGGTCGGATACCCGATGGAGACCGCCATCGCGGTCGCCCGGCTGGTGTTCAGCGGGGTCCTGGAGCGGCATCCGATCACGTTGTGCCTGGCCCACGGCGGCGGGTGCCTGCCGTCGCTGCACGGCCGCATGGACATGGGCTGGGCCCGCAAGGACGTCGCGCACACCAACGACGAGCCGCCGAGCCACTACACGCGGCGGCTCTACTACGACACGGCGGTGTTCGACACCACGACGCTGCGCCGCATCGTCGAGGACGTCGGGGTCGAGCACGTGCTCATGGGCACCGACCACCCGTTCGAGCTCGGCGATCCGGACCCCCGGCGGACGGTGGCCGACCTCGGTCTGGACGCGGCGGCCACCGCCGCGATCCTGGGCGGGACGGCGGCCGGCCTGCTCGGGCTCACCGGCCGCGGCTGATCCGCCGCGCGCCGCGCCGCCGCACGGCGGGCGGGTCCGGCGGGTCCGGTCCGGGTCCAAGGTCCCGCCCGGTGTCCACTCGACGGAAGATCGGCCGGGGGCGCCCCGCGCCGCCCCGGCACCTCCTAGCGTTGTCCCGGGGGCCGGCACGGACTAGCGGACCGACCACCGGGCACCGGCTCTCCGGACCCGGGCCGAGCTGGACCCGGACCCCACCCGACCCGACCCGACCCGATCGAAAGCAACCGAAAGGACGAAGCGAATGCGAGGTGACCGAGCCGGATGAGCCTGTACATGGTTCAGCGCTGCTTGTTCGACCATCTGCGGCGGCTGGAGGCGGCCGGCGACGGCCCCAAGCCCGACCTGGTGGTCGAGGGCTACGACCTGACCCCCGAGGAGGAGAAGGCCCTCCTGGCGCCCGATATCGGCGCCATCTACGCCATGGGCGTGCACCCGGTGATCCTCAACGGGTTCTGCCGCGCCCTTGGCTACAAGCGAGCCGACTACCGACCCCTGCTGGAGCAGTCCGGCGCCGTTCCGGAGAGGAAGAAGACCAGATGGCAGAAATAGTCATGGCCTACTCGGCCTCGCACGCGCCGATGATGACCGCGGACCCGGGGTCCGCGCCGCGCGAGCAGGCCGACAGCTTTTTCGGGGCCCTGGAGAAGGTGCGCGACAAGTGCCGCGAGCTGGACGTCCAGGCGATCGTGATGATGACCGGTGAGCACTTCACCAACTTCTTCCTCGACGGCCTGCCGCAGATCGCGATCGGGCTGGACGACGAGCACCTCGGGCCGCCGGAGGTCTGGCTGCAGGTGCCGAAGAAGATGGTCCCCTCGGACGCCGGCCTGGCCGCGCACATCACCGCCAGCCTGATCGAGCAGGACGTGCAGCCCGCGCTGTCCTACGGCATGAAGATCGACCACGGCTTCATGACCGTCTACTACTGGCTCGACAACTCCATGGAACTGCCGATGGTGCCGATCGTGCTGAACTGCACGACGCCGCCGCTGATGACGGTGCGCCAGTTCCACGAGTTCGGCAAGAAGCTGGGCAAGGCGATCCGGTCCTACGACGGGCTGGAGCGGGTGGCCCTGGTCGCCGGCGGCGGCCTGTCGCACTTCGTCGGCGAGCCCCGGATCGGGGACATCGACGAGGAGTTCGATCACTGGTTCCTGGACATGCTGGCCACGGGCGACCTGACCGACATCATCGACATCCCGAATGACGAGCTGATGGAGGCCGGCAACGGCACCGGCGAGATCCGGGCCTGGGTCGCGCTGGCCGGGGCCATGGACGACGCACCCGGCGAGGTGCTCTCGTACGTGCCGGTCTACGAGTGGATCAACGGCATGGGAGTCGTGCTCTACAAGGGTGATTCGGAAGCGGCGGCCACGGTCTGACCGCTCCCCCATCGCAGCACGACGACGTCCCCGGCACAGGTTGGTGCCGGGGACGTCGTCGTTCCGGGGCCTGAGTATGGCCGTGAACCTGGCCGTGCTCGTGGGCGGTGCGGGCGGCGGACAGCCCCGCAGGCACCGGCGAGCCGCCCCGCCGTTGACGGAACCCCCACCGCGCACCAGCGGGTCGACGAGAATGGCACCGGTTCACCCACGCCCTGCCCGCACGGATCACGACGCCGAATCACCCGCACGCCCGTGCCCCCACGGATCACGACGCCGTATCACCCGCACGCCCGTGCCCGCGCGGATCAACGACCGCCGCGCGGATCAACTGACGTCGAATGTGACGGGTGGGACGGCAGTCGATCGGTTCAGCCGCGCCGGCGTTGTTGATCCGCGCGGGGTGGGGCGGCGTAGAGCCAGCGGGCCAGCCGGCGGGCGACCCGGGGCATCACCAGCCAGGTCGCGATGGCGGTCACCGGGAAGGAGATCACCAGGATGCGCAGCGGGTACGGCCAGTCGACCAGCCACCGGCCGTAGGTGGCGGTCAGCAGCACGTTCAGCAGGTAGAAGACCGTGCCCGAGACCAGGAACATCTTCCACTTGGGCGGCGCCGGGGCGGTCCGGCCGGGCAGCGAGAACCAGGTCTCCAGTCCCGAGACCCGCTGGACGGCGGTCGATTCCACCATGTGCTCGCCCTCGGCGAGCCAGCCCGCCCGGTCCGCCGACGATTCCCAGGCGGCCAGGTTCGCGGCGCAGTCGAAGCGGTACACCACATGCCAGGGCCGGCCGGCCCCGGTCGGCCGGTCGGCCGGACCGGGACGCAGCAGGCCGGCCCCCAGGAAGCCCGGGAACCGGCTGGCCAACGCCGTCAGTTCATCGCTCCAGCGCGCGAAGTCGTCCTCCCGGCCGGCCGCCACCCCGCGGGCGACGGTCACGGTGACCGGTTCCGGGTCCGCCGCGCGGGCCGGGCGCCGGTCGCCCGCGCCCGGCCGTGCCGGCACGGTCAGCCGACCTCGGCTTCCCAGTCGCGCTGCTCGAGCGAGTCACGGATGTGCATGAGGAACAGCGACGCGGTCGACCCGTCGAAGGCCCGGTGGTCGTAGACCAGGCCGATGATGCCGGTCGGGTGGATGGCGATCGCGTCGCCCACCGCCACCGGCCGCCGCTTGACCCCGTCGGTGCACAGGATGGCCACGTTCGGCTGGTTGATGATCGGCGAGGACGCGTAGCTGGCGAAGGGTCCCGGGTTGGTGATGGTGAAGGTGGACCCCTTCATGTCCTCCGCGCCGAGCTTCTTGCCGCGCGCCGCACCGGCCAGCTCGGTGATCCGCCGGGCCACGCCGCGCATGTTGAGCGAGTCGGCGTCCTTGACGACCGGCACCACCAGGCCCTGCTGGTCCAGGTCGACCGCGATGCCCAGGTTGACGTACGGGTGCAGGGTCATCGTCTTGGCCTCGATGTCGATCGAGGAGTTGACGGTCGGGAACGCCCGCAGCGCGTCGATAGTCGCCCGGGAGACGAACGGAAGGTAGGAGAGCGAGGCACCGGTCTCCTTCTTGAACCGGTCCTTGTGCTTGACCCGCACCTTCTCCACGTTGTCGAAGTCGACCTCGACCGAGGTCCACACCGACGCCGACGCGGCGAGCGAGGCGACCATGCCCTGGGCCACCGCGAGCCGCATCCGGGACAGGGTGACGACCTCGTCCCGCGGGTCGGCCAC
>NZ_JBMDXT010000408.1:0-20842 GCF_048594475.1 Nakamurella sp.
TCGCTCAGGCGGCGAGGGCGAAGTCAGTGCGCTTGTTGTCGGCACTTGATTTTTTTGCAACGGATGGTTAACGAGATCATCGTTGCCTTCCTCGGCCCGCTTCACCTCACTCGACTCACGCTGTCGAAACCGATCACCCCCGAGGGGAGGAACAGCGTGCTCCAGTCTACCTGGTGACGGCGCCGGCGTCCGCTCGATCTCAGACGCGGCCCTTGGCCCGCCGCCCGGCGTACCGCTCCAGCTCCCGGTCGGCGTCCCGCTTGGCGATGGTCTGCCGCTTGTCGTACTCGCGCTTGCCGCGGGCCAGGCCGAGCTCGACCTTGACCCGGCCGTTGCTGAAGTACAGGGACAGCGGGATCAGCGCGGTTCCGCTCTCGCGCATCTTGCCGGTCAGCTTCATGATCTCGGCCCGGTGCAGCAGCAGCTTGCGGGCCCGGCGCGGCGCGTGATTGGTCCACGTCCCCTCGGCGTACTCGGCGATGTGCACGCCGCGCAGCCACACCTCGTCCTCGCTGATCGTCGCGTACCCGTCGACCAGGGTGGCCCGACCGGCGCGACAGGATTTCACCTCGGTGCCGGTCAGCGAGATGCCGGCCTCGTAGGTGTCCAGGATCTCGTAGTCGTGCCGGGCCTTGCGGTTGGACGCGATGATCTGCCGGCCGGTCGGCCGGTTGCTGCTGCTTGGTCTGGGTGAGGTCTTGGTTGCCATGGCGCCATCAACAGTAGTCAGTCCGCCGGGCGGACTTCACCGCATTTGCCCGTCACAGTCGCACGTACAACCGGAGGGTGACGTAGGCCGAGATGGCGGCCAGCCCGCCGCCGGCGGCCAGCAGGATCGGCGAGACCCAGACCAGGGTGGCGGTGTCGATCTCGGGCAGGATGCCGGAGCGGATCACCGGCCCGAGGGCCTGGTCGACGAACAGGAACTTGGCCGCGACCAGCCCACCGATGGCCAGCGCGGCGCCGACCACGCCGGCGATCACCGCCTCCAGCATGAACGGCAGCTGGGTGCGCCAGCGGGAGGCGCCGACCAGCCGCATGATCGAGGTCTCGGCGCGCCGGGTGTACGCGGCCACCTGCACCATGTTCGAGATCAGCAGCAGGGCCGCCAGCGCCTGGATCAGCGCGACGATGATCGTCGCGTTGCGGATGCCGTTGAGCAGGCTGAACAACCGGTCCAGGAACGCGCTCTGGTCGGCCACCGACTGCACGCCGGGTTTGCCGGAGAACTGTTCGGAGATCACCCGGTAGCGCTGCGGGTCGTACAGCTTGACGTGGAAGGACGCGGACAGCGCCTCCGGTGAACCGATCTCCAGCAGCTCCGGCTGGCCGGCGAACTGCTGCTTGTACCGCTCGTAGGCGGCCGCCTGGCTCTCGAAGTCGACCGTCTCGACGTCCCCGTTGGCCTGCAGCGCCTGGCTGATGTCCTGGCACGGCGACTGCCGGCAGTCCGGGTCCTGGGCGGAGACGTCCGGCGTCAGATAGATCGTGACCTCGACCTTGTCGCCGTAGATGTCGCGCATCTGATCGGTCATCCGGGCGATGATCAGGCCGCCGCCGAGCAGGCCCAGCGAGATCGCGGTGGTCAGGATCATCGCGATGGTCATGGTGATATTTCGACGAAATCCGGTCAGGACCTCGCTGACGACAAATCCGGCGCGCACTGGGTTCCTCTCGTTGGCTGCGCGGTGAGCAGGCTGGCGGAATCGACTCTCGGCGACCGGCGGCTAGCGGCCGACGCCGTAGACGCCGCGGGCCTCGTCGCGCACGACCTTGCCCAGTTGCAGTTCGATGACCCGGCGACGCATCGAGTCCACGATCGTGTTGTCGTGCGTGGCCATCAGCACCGTGGTGCCGGTCCGGTTGATGCGTTCCAGCAGCAGCATGATGTCGGCACTGGTGTCGGGGTCCAGGTTGCCGGTGGGCTCGTCCGCGAGCAGGAGGATGGGCCGGTTGGCGAACGCCCGCGCGATGGCCACGCGCTGCTGCTCGCCGCCGGACAGCTCGTGCGGCAGCCGGTTCGCCTTGCCCTCCAGCCCGACCATCTCGAGCACCTCGGGCACCGTCTGCTTGATCGACGCCTTCGACCGGCCGATGACCTCCAGCGCGAATCCGACGTTCTGGGCCACGGTGCGGTTCGTCAGCAGCCGGAAGTCCTGGAAGACGCATCCCAGGCGGCGGCGGTGCGCGGCGACGCGGCCCCGGCGCATGTGCACCAGGTCCTCGCCGTTGACCTCCAGCTCGCCGCCGGAGGGCACGTCCTCCCTGATCAGCAGGCGCAACAGGGTCGACTTGCCGGATCCGGACGGTCCGATCACGAAGACGAACTCGCCCTTGTCGACCTCGATGGTGACCTCGTCGAGGGCAGGCCGGGTGGAGGTCTTGTACAGCTTGCTGACCTTGGACGCATGAATCACAACGACGGAGTGTAAAGGCAAAAGAGTTATCGACCCGTGATCACGGAGCAAAACGCGCGCAACCTGACGAGAAAATCACGCCCGGGACGAGGATTTCACGCAAGCGAACGCCACCCGTCCAGTGGGTTCGTCACTCGTTCAGCAGAGCGACCGCGTCCGCGTGCAGGAGACCATTCGTGGCCAACGCGCTGACCGTCGTGCCGCCGGATGGCTGACCGTCGATCCCGGTGAACCGGCCGCCGGCCTCGCGGACGATCGGCATCAGCGCGGCCACGTCCCACAGGCTCAGTTCGGGCTCGGCGGCCAGGTCCACCGCCCCCTCGGCAACCAGAACGTAGGAATAGAAGTCGCCGTACGCGCGGGTGCGCCAGCAGGCGTCGAGCAGGTTCTGGAACTGCCTCTCCCGGCCGGCCGCCCGCCACTCGGCCGGCTCCGAGTAGGAGAGCGAGGCGTCGGCCGGCGACGACACGCCCGACACCCGGCACCGGCGGGCCGGCCCGCCCGCGAACGCGGTGAACGCGCCCGCCCCGGCGGCCGCCCACCAGCGCCGCGCGAGCGCCGGCGCCGACACCACACCCACCACCGGGTCGGCCCCGGGCGGACCGTCGACCAGCGCGATCAGGGTGGCCCAGACGGGCACGCCGCGGACGAAGTTCTTGGTGCCGTCGATCGGGTCGACGATCCAGCGGCGCTGCCCGATCGCGGCGGCCGACCCGCCGAACTCCTCCCCCACCACCAGGTCACCGGGGCGGTCGACGGCCAGCCGTTCCCGGATCGCCGTCTCGACCGCGAGGTCGGCGTCGGAGACCGGCGTCAGGTCCGGCTTGGCGGTCACCCGCAGGTCGGCCGCGCCGAAGCGCGGCAGGCTGATCGCGTCCGCGAGATCGGCCAAACGGAGGGCAAGCGTGAGGTCGTCGTCGTCACCGGGCACCGGGTCACTGTAGACACCGGTCCGGCTTACCCTGGGTCGGTACGATTTGACTGATTTGCTGGATTTGCCGGGTTGACCTGGGGGACGACCGCGATGACCGCTGTACTGCCGCGCATCCGCGACCTGCTCGACGGGGTCGAGGACCTGGAACCGATGCCGGACGCGCCGGGCACCTCGGGTGCCCGGCTGCGCCGCGGGTTCCGGGACGGCCACCCGGTGGTGGTCAAGGAGATCGACGGCGCCCACGACTGGACCCAGCACGCCTCGGGGGTGCTCGCCGGTCCGATCGTGCCGCTGTGGGGTCGCGGCCTCCTCGATCGGTTGCCCGGTTGCCTCCACCAGCCGGTCATCGGGGTGGCCACCGAGGGCGGCGGCGGCCGGCGGCGCACCGCCGTGCGGATGCACGACGTGTCCGAGTGGCTGATCCCGGCCGTCGAGACCGCGATCCCGCTCTCGGTGCACCAGCTGCAACTGGCCCACCTGGCGACGATGCACGCGACCCTCTGGGCGCCCGGGGCCGAGTTCGAGGTCGTGCCGGCGATGCACCGGTACCTGGAGCTGTCACCCTGGACGGCGATGGCCGAGGCCGCGATCGGATCCCGGCACGTCGTGCCGCCGCTCATCGAGCGGGGGTGGCGGCTGCTGCCCCAGGTCGCCCCGGTGGCCGCGGCCGTGGCCGGCCCGCTCGCGCTCGACCCCGGGCCGCTGGTCCTGGCGCTGGCCGAGACCCCCCAGTCGTTCGTGCACGGCAACTGGAAGCTGGACAACCTCGGGGTCGACGACGCCGGCCGCTCGGTCGTGCTGGACTGGGAGATGCCCGGGATCGGCGCGCCCTGCGCCGATCTGGCCTGGTACCTGGCGATCAACTGCCGGCGCCTGCCGCAGAGCAAGGAGGCGGCCATCGGCGACTACCGGTCGGCGCTGGAGGCGGCCGGGGTGGACACCGGCGGCTGGTGGGAGCGGCAACTCGGGCTCGCGCTGCTCGGCGCCCTGGTCCAGTTCGGCTGGGAGAAGGCCCTCGGCGGGTACGACGACGAGCTGGCCTGGTGGGAGGACCGGGCCCGGGTGGGCGCCCGCTTCCTGACCTGACCTGACCCGGCCGGGACACGGTCCGGCCGGCCGGGGCGATCAGGCCGGCCGGGCGGTCAGGCCGGCCGCGGCGGGCCGGGGCGCACCGCCTCGGCCTGGGCGACCGTGCGGGCGATCTCGGCGACGAACGAAGGCCACAACGCCTCGGGCAGGTCGTGGCCCATGCCCGGGTAGGTGACCAGGCGCGCCCCCGGGATCGCCCGGGCGGTCGCCCGGCCGCCGGACACCCCGATCAGCGGGTCGGCCTCCCCGTGCAGCACCAGCGTCGGCACCGTGATCGCGGCAAGCGCGGCCGTCCGGTCCGGTGCGGCGAGCAGCGCGGCGAACTGGCGACCGCTGCCGGCGGGGTCGTAACCGCGATCCCAGGACCGGGCGACCCGGCGGCGCAGCCGCTCCTCGTCGAACGGAAATCCCGGTGACCCGGTCTGCCGCCAGTTGGCCAGCCCGATCTCGATCGCCTCCTCCCGGGACCGGGCCGAGCGTTGGGTGACCATCCGGCGGGCGATGTCCAGGCGCGGGTGGCCGACCCGCCGGCTGCCGGTCGTCGAGGACATGGAGGTCAGGCTGCGCACCCGGTGCGGGTGCTCCAGGGTCAGGATCTGGCTGATGCAGCCGCCCATGGACAGGCCGACGACGTGCATGCTCTCGTGGCCGAGGGCGCCGATCAGCTCGGCCGCGTCCTGGGCCATGTCGGCCAGCCGGTAGGGCGCGGTGCGCCCGAGGAACGCGGCCACCGGCTGGCCGGCGGGCAGGTCGTCCAGGTGGGTGGACAGCCCGACGTCGCGGTTGTCGTACCGGGTGACGTGGTGGCCGGCCGCGGCCAGCAGGGCGCAGAACTCGTCGGGCCAGCCGACCATCTGCGTGCCCAACCCCATCACCAGCAGGATCGGCACGTCGGCCGGGTCGCCGAACGACTCGTGGGCCAGGGTGAGCCCGTTGACCGAGGCGATGTCGATGCCCCGGATGTCCACCTCGTCCAGGGCCCGGTCGGCCAGGGCCCGATCCACGGGCGCCCGATCCATCGGGCCGTCCCCCACCGCGCTGTCCGTCACCGGTCCATTCAAGCAACCGGCGGCAGCGACCCGGCCGGGCCGGTCCCGGCGAGCACGGACCAGCGTCGGGCCGGCCCGTGGCCGTGGGCGCGGATCAGCGGATGGGTCGGCCGCAGGTAGCCGGAGACGGCCAGCCCGCGGTAGCCGGCCGCGTCCAGCAGGGCGTCCAGCTCGGCCCCGGTGTGCCGGGCGCCGCCGGCCAGCCGCTGCAACGTGCGGTCGGTGGCCCAGCCGAGCCGGCGCGGATCGACCCCGGCGGCCAGCGCCCAGGTGTCGGACCCGACGCGGGCGAGCAGGACCGACGCGGTCAGGTCGCGGCGCAACTGGCGTTCGTCCACCCCCAGCGCCGACATCCGGTTGACGCCCGCGGCGACGTCGGCCGTCGGCAGCGGACCGCACGCGGCAATCATCCGGGCCGCGATCCGGGGCACCAGGTCGTCCCGCCGGTCGAACGTGGTGGTGCGGGCCGATCGCCGGTCGCGGACCCGGCGGCGGGCCGCCTCCCGGGCCTCGACGTACTTGGTGTGGCCGCTGCCCAGGGTCACGGCCAGCGCGCCCAGGGTCAGCGCGACGACGATCGGGCTGGTCAGCAGGGACACGGCCCGGTCGAGCAGCGTCTGGTCGAGGATGACGACCAGGTAGGCGATCAGCAGCAGCACCCACAGCGCGCACAGGGACCGGCCGGTCTCCCCGGCCTTGGCCCGGTCATCGGCCCGGGACCCGGGCATCGTGCCGACCACGAACGACCAGCGGCAGGCCACCGCCGTGCAGCCGGCGTGGATGGTGAAGGCCACGGCGCCGACCAGGGCGAACGGGGCGTGTTCGGGGTCGATCAGGGCGTAGCCCAGCAGCAGGCAGACGCTGAGCAGGTCGATCACCGCGACCAGCGCGAACCCGACCCAGCCGGCCTCGGTCGACACGGCCGCGCCGAACACCACCAGCAGCAGCCCGGCGAAGAAGGCCAGACCCGCCAGCACGGTCAGCCACTCCGGGACCGAGCAGATCCCCGCGGCCGTCAACCACAGCACCAGGACGGTGCAGCCGGCCAGCAGCCACCGGCCGACCGCGGTGGCCGCGGCGCCCTGGATGCGGCGGTGCCAGTTCGGGTACATCCACATCGACCGGCGCCGGCCGATCACCAGCACGCGGCGGATCGCCACCACGGCCCCGACGACCGCGGCCAGCCAGAGCCCGACGGCCGCGACCGCGGCCCCGGCGGAGACGGCCGGATCGTCCGGACCGGCGTCGAACTCCAGGTCGATCGGCAGCTCGCAGGTCGAGCCGGGCGCCTGGGCCAGGGTGACCACGACCAGCACCGCCAGCAGCATCAGCAGGGCGCTGCGGCGCAGCACCGTCCAGCGGCTGCGCCGGCGCGGCAGCCCTCGGGCCTGCCACCGGACGTAGGCGTGCTGGAGCGTGCGCACCGCGGAGGCGGCGTTCACCCGTGCACTGTGGCACGGGCCCCGCCGCCCGTTCCGGGCAACCCGCCGCACCCATCCGCGCCCTGTGGACAACCCGGGCCGGGGGCCCGCGACCGGCTACCGTCACCGGCATGGCCGCGCCGACCGCCACCGAGCACATCCAGGACGAGGTCCGCGAACTCATCCGCCGCCGCGGCATCGACCCGGTCACCGACCACCGCGCCACCCGCCTGCTCATCGAAGAGGTGGTCGCCCACTACGAGGAACGCGTGCCGGTCTCCTCCCTGCCCCCGCTGCTCGACCGCCCCACCACCGTCCGGTCCGTCTTCGACGCCCTGGCCGGCCTCGGCCCGCTGCAGAAGTTCCTCGACGACCCGACGGTCGAGGAGATCTGGATCAACCAGCCCGGCCGCGTCTTCATCGCCCGCCACGGCCGCTCCGAACTCACCACCGTCGTGCTCGCCGCCCAGGACGTGCGCGATCTCGTCGAACGGATGCTCAAACCGTCCGGCCGCCGCCTCGACCTGAGCTCACCGTTCGTCGACGCGCTGCTGCCCGACGGCAGCCGGCTGCACGCCGTCATCCCCGACATCACCCGCGAGCACCTGAGCCTGAACATCCGCAAGTTCGTCGTCGCCGCCAACGGCCTGGAGGACCTGGTGGCGCTGGGCACCGTGACCCCGCACGCCGCCCGCTTCCTGGAGGGGGCCGTCGCGGCCGGGTTGAACATCATCGTGGCCGGCGGCACCCAGGCTGGGAAGACGACCCTGCTGAACACGCTCATCAACTCGATCCCGGCGCGGGAGCGGGTGATCACGTGCGAGGAGGTGTTCGAGCTCCGCCCCAACCTGCCCGACGTGGTCGCCATGCAGACCCGCCAGCCGAACCTGGAGGGGCACGGCGAGATCCGGCTGCGCCGGCTGGTCAAGGAGGCGCTGCGGATGCGACCGAGCCGGCTGATCGTCGGTGAGGTCCGCCAGGAGGAGTCGCTCGACCTGCTGATCGCGCTGAACTCCGGCCTGCCGGGCATGTGCAGCGTGCACGCCAACTCGGCCCGCGAGGCGGTGGTCAAGCTGTGCACCCTGCCGCTGCTGGCCGGTGAGAACGTCACCGACGCGTTCGTGGTGCCGACCGTGGCCGCCTGCATCGACCTGGTCGTGCAGGTCGGCGTCGAGCCCGACGGGTCGCGCCGGATCCGGGAGATCGTGGCCCTGCCCGGCCGGGTCGAGGGCGGGGTGGTCGAGACCGAGGACATCTTCACCACCCGCGGCGGCGCACTGGTCCGGGCCCAGGGCTACCCGCCGCACGCCGACCGCTTCGCCCGGCACGGCATCGACCTGGTCGCGCTGCTCGCCGGCGGCCGGGACGGCGGCTGACCGGCGATGGTCGACCACCTGTCTGCCCGCCGCCGTGGGGCCGCGGCCATCGCGGTGCTGTTCACCGTGCTCGTCGCCGTGCTGGTCCCGGCCCCGGCCGGCCTCGCGGCCACGGTGCAGACCACCGACCCGGTGCCGCCGGCCGCGCTGGTGCTCACCACCACACCGACGCCCGGCAGCCCGGCGGCGACCGGGACCGGGGCACCGGCGTCCACCGGGGCGTCGTCGACCGGCCCGCCGGCGTCCGGCTCGACCGCCACCCCGACCGGGACCTCCAGCACCGGCACCGCCTCGAGCACCGGAACCGCCCCGCCGACCGGCCCGACCGAGACTGCAGGGACCACCGGGACCACCGGCAGCGGTGAGAGCACGCTCGCCACCGAGTCGGCCGGCACCACCGACACCTCCGACCGCCCGGTGCCGACGACGGCCCGGCCGGTGCCGACGGCGGAGCTGCCGGCCGTCCCGCCGGCGGCGCAGCGGTCGGGCATCGGCGCGGGCACGATCGCCGTCGCCCTGGCCGTGCTGGCGCTGGCCGGCGTGGTCATCGCGGTCGTCCGCCGGCGGTTCCGGGGCCCCGCCGGTCCCCCGACCCGCCCCGACCCGACCCGACCGGCCGGCCCGGGCCCCAAATCCGCAACCGCCCCCGCAGCCGAAGCCGGAACCGCCCCCGCGGCCGAAGCCGGACCGGTCCCCCGGGCCGGGCCGCCGCCGGCCGACGGCTCGACGGTCACGGTGACCCGCGGCGGCCACGAGCTGATCGACCTGCTCGTCGAGCTCGGCGACGCGATGGTCCGGTCCGGCTCGCCGGTCACCCACGTGCAGGCCGACCTGATGCGGATCGCCGCGGCCAACGGCGTGCCGGACGCCGAGATCGTCGTCCTGCCGACCGCGCTGATCATCACGGTGCCCGGGGAGGACCGCTCCCGCACCGAGGTCGCGACCAGCGGCGGGGCCGGGCTGCGGCTCGACCAGATCGACGCCGTGTTCCGGGTCGCCGCGGATGTGGAGGACGCCGATATCGGCGTGGCCGAGGCGCTGCGCCGGCTGCGCGCGATCAAGACCCTGCCGCCCAGCGCCGGGCCGGCCGTCGTGGTGCTGGGGCACGCCGTGATCGCGGTCGGGCTGGCCATCGTGCTGGCCGGCGGCTGGCTGGCGTTCCCGATGGCGGCGGTGCTCGGCGCCGGGGTCGGCCTGGTCAAGTGGTGGGCGACCGGCCGGTCGGCGGCCCTGCAGGTGTTCGTCCCGATCGGCTGCGCCTTCGCCGTCTCGGCCGCGGTGGCGCTGCTCGCCCGGACCAGCCTGGATCCGGGCTTCCTGCCGCCGGTGCTGGGCGCCCTGGTCACCTTCATCCCGGGTGGGGTGCTGACCACCGCGGTGCTGGAACTGGCCACCGGGCAGATGATCTCGGGGGCCAGCCGGTTCATCTCCGGCGGGCTGCAGCTGGTCCTGCTGGCGATCGGCATCGTCGGCGGCGTGCAGCTGGTCGGCCTGCCCGTCATCACCATCGCACCGGCGGACGGCGGTGCAGCCGGCGCGGTCAACCCCTGGCTCGGCGTCCTGGTCTTCGGGGTCGGCGTGCTGCTGACCTTCTCCGGACGGCCACGGTCGCTGGGCTGGATGCTGCTCGTGCTGTACGTCGCGTTCGCCGGGCAGGTCCTGGGCGGTCTGCTGGTCGGCAGCTACCTGTCCGGGTTCGTCGGCGCCGCGCTGATGACCCCGGTCGCGGTGTTCGCCGCCGGGCAGCGGTCGGGGCCGCCGACCATGGTCACCTTCCTGCCCGCGTTCTGGCTGCTGGTCCCCGGGGCCGTGGCCCTGGTCGGGGTCACCCAGGTGATGGGCGACACGCGGGACGCCGGAGTGACCTCGATCCTGACCGCCGGCGTCACGTTCGTGGCGATCGCCCTGGGCGTGGTCTTCGGTTCGGCCCTGGCCCCGGACTGGCTACGCCGCCGGCGCCGCTGACCCGCCCGCCGGGGACGCGGCCGCCAGGGCCGCCGCCCGGGCCCGCGCGGCCCGCACCTCCGGCGGGCCGGAGAACCGCTCCGGCAGGATCGCCGTCCCGGCCCGCAACGCCCGCAGCGCCGCGGTGGCCACCGGGTCGGTGATCGGCAGGCCGGGCAACCGGTACAACCGGCGGGCCCAGCGCGGCAGCAGGCCGGCCGCGAGCCCGGCCAGCGTCAACCAGGCCGGCCAGGCCGGGGTCAACAGGCGGACCCAGGAGGCCATCGGGGGCACCGCCAGCTGCCGGACGGCCCGGCGGGCGTCGTCGGACACGGCCAGCACCGGGCGCACGGCCCGGAAGTAGTCCTGCAGGCCGCCCACCGTCGTCGGCACCAGGTCGGCGGGGATGCCGATCAGCTCGGCCGCCAGCACCTGCTCGGCCACATAGCGATCGGCGGCCGCCAGGTCGACCGGCGCTCCGGCCCGGCGGGCGGTGCCCAGGTACGACTCGACCTGGCAGCAGTGCACCCACAGCAACAGATCCGGCTCGTCCAGCCGGAAGGTCCGGCCGGTCGCCGGGTCGGTGCCGCGCAACCGCCGGTGCACGCCGCGAACCCGGGCCGCGGTCCGTCGGGCCTCGCCGGCCGGGCCGAAGGTCACCGTGTTGACGTACCCGACGGTCCGCTCCAGCCGGCCCCAGAAGTCCTCGTCGAAGCCGCCGTGCTGGGCGACCGCGGCCATCGTCACCGGGTGCAGCGCCTGCAGCAGCAGCGCCCGGACGCCGGCCACCGGGAAGACGGGATCGGCGTGCACCGCCCAGGTGACGCTGGCCGGCCCGAACAGGCCGTCGTCGCCCGTCATCGGCGGCTCCGCCGCTCGTCCCGCTGCTCGTCCCGCTTTCCGGGCGGGAGCGGGACGAAGAACGACACCCGCCGCTGGTACTCGCGGTAGCCCGGCCGGTCCTGCATCCGGCGTTCGGTCCGCCGGGCGCCGGTGGCAACGATCAGCAGGTAGCTCATCAGCGCCGGCGCGGGCACGGTCCAGCCGCCGGGGGCGGATGCGGCCGACGCCAGCCAGGCCCCGTCCCAGACCAGCGAGTCGCCGAAGTAGTTGGGGTGCCGCGACCAGCCCCAGAGCCCGGTGTCCAGGATCGGCGGCTTGGCCTCGTCGGTGCGCGCCCGGTACCGGTCCTTCTGCCGGTCGGCCAGCGCCTCGATCGCCGTCCCCGCGACCATGACCGCGAGCCCGGCCGGCACCAGCCACCGCCGCGCGGTCCGCGGTACCGCGCTGGCCGCCGCCAGCTGGATCGGCGCCGACACGACCAGCTGGGCCAGCCCCTGCGTCACGAAGACCTTGCCGACCACCGCCGCGGTGGAGTCCCCCTCCAGGTACTCGGTGTAGCGCGGGTCCTCGCGGTCGCTGGTGCGCAGCCGGCCGGCGATCTGGCCGCCCAACCGCGCCGCCCACACCGAAGTGACCGCGGCCAGGCCCCAGCGTCGCACCGGGTCGCCCCGGCCGACCGCCGCGGCGGTCACCGCGATCGCCCCCAGGCCCGGACCCCAGACCGCGTCGACGTAGTCGCGCCGGCCGCGCCGCAGGGCCGCGACCGCCGTCGCGGTCTGCACCGCGGCGGTCACCGCAGCGGCCGCCCCCACCACCCGGCGCAGGTTCCTGCCGTCGACCCCGGTCAGTCCCATCGATCTCCCTCTCGCCGTTCACCCTCGTCCGTGCCCGCCGGGCCCGACCCGATGGCCGGACTACCGCCCGACCGGCCCCGCCGGATGCCCCCAAGATGCTCGCCCGAACGGTCGACCGGGGCGTCGGACGCGCAGGAGTAGGGTGTGCTCTCGACACGGGGTGCCCCGCCACGGGGCTGAGAAAACACCCGTTGAACCTGATCTAGTTCGTACTAGCGAAGGGATTGTCGTTCGATGCGACCCCGCCTGCGGCGCGCACCCGCCGTCGCACTCCTCCTGGCCGCCGTCCTGACGGTGGTCGGCTGTTCGGCCTCCGGCGGCTCCCCGCCCGGCAGCTCGGCGGCCGGCTCCGCGGACGGCTCGGGCACCACCCCCGGCGCGAAGACCACCATCCGGTTCGCCCTTGATTGGACCCCGAACACCAACCACACCGGCCTGTACGTCGCCCTGGCGCAGGGCTGGTTCGCCGACGCCGGGCTGGACGTGCAGATCCTGCCGTACAACACGGCGCTGCCCGAGACGATCATCGACGCCGGCAACGCCGAGTTCGGCATCAGCTTCCAGGACTCGACGACGGTCGCCCAGGCGGCCGGCGCGAACCTGGTGTCGGTGATGGCCGTGCTGCAGCACTGGGCGACGGCGATCGGGGTGCGGGCCGACCGCGCCGACCTGACCTCGCCCAAGGATCTGGACGGCAAGACCTACGCCGGATTCGGCGGACCCACCGAGGAACCGCTGCTCAAGACGGTGATCAAGGACGCCGGCGGCACCGGCGACTTCACCACGGTCACCCTGGGCACCTCGGCCTACGAAGCGCTGTACTCGGGCAACGTCGACTTCACCATTCCGTTCCTGGCCTGGGAGGGCATCGAGGCGCAGCACAACGGCACCCCGATGAAGTACTTCACGTACACCGACTACGGCTTCCCGGACGCGTACTCGATCGTCGTCATCGGCAACCGCGGCTGGCTGGGCGAGCATCCCGACGCGGCCCGCGCGTTCGTCCGAACCCTGCAGCGCGGTTACCAGTTCGCCGCCGACGACCCCGACGCGGCCGCGACGCTGCTGATGGACCAGAACCCCGGCGCCTTCCCGGACCCGTCCCTGGTCACCGAGAGCCAGGAGCTGCTGGCCTCGACGTACATGAAGACGGCCGACGGCACGGTCGGCCCGCAGACCCTGGCCCAGTGGTCCGGGTACGGAAAGTTCCTCTACGACAACGGGTTGCTGATCGGGCCGGACGGCGCCCCGCTGACCGCCGAACCGGACTACGCGACGCTGTTCACCGACGACTACCTGAGCCCATGACGATCAGGTCGGAGCCCGTCACCCCCACCGCCGCCGTGCCGACCCCCGGGCCGACCCCCGGGCCGGCCCCCGCGCCCGCACATGCGGCGGAACCACGACCGGGGCCGTCCCGGACCCGCCGTCTGCTGCGGACGGTGGGCCCGGCCCTGGTCGTCGTGCTGCTGCTGCTCGTCGGCTGGCAGCTCGCGGTGCAGCTGACCGGGGTGCGGCCGCAGATCCTGCCCTCCCCGCTGCGGGTCGCCGAGCAGGGCTGGCTGAACCGGGACGACCTGGCCCGGCACGGCCTGTCCACGCTGGGCGTCACCCTCATCGGGTTCGCGGTGTCCCTGGTGGTCAGCTGGGCGGTGGCCATGACCGTGGACTTCGTGCCGTGGCTGCGCCGGGCCCTGGTCCCGCTGCTGGTCGGCTCGCAGACCCTGCCGATCATCGCGATCGCCCCGCTGATGATCATCTGGTTCGGCTTCGGGCTGCTGCCCAAGGTGCTGGTGATCATCCTGACCACGTTCTTCCCGGTGGCGATCGGGTTGATCGAGGGATTCGCCGGTGCCGACCGGGAGACCGGCCGGCTGCTGGCCTCGATGGGGGCGTCGCGGTGGCAGCAGTTCCGGCTGCTGCGGCTGCCCGGCGCCCTGCCGCGGTTCTTCACCGCGCTGCGCATCGGCATCACCTACGCGGTGGTCGCCGCGATCTTCGCCGAGTACGTCGGCGCGACCAGCGGCCTGGGCATCTACATGAGCATGCAGAAGAACTCGTTCCGCACGGACCTGGTGCTGGCCGCGGTCCTGGTGACGGCGTTGCTGTCGGTCACCCTGTTCGCGCTGACCTACCTGGTGGAGCGGCTGGTCTGCCCCTGGCTCCGGGCGGCATCCGCCGGCCCGTCGGGCACCCGTCGTGGCTGACCGGGACCTGCGGCTGCGCGGGGTGAGCAAGTCGTTCGCCACCCCGACCGGGCCGCTGCCGGTCCTGGACGGGATCGACACCACCGTCCGGCGGGGCGAGTTCGTGGCGGTGATCGGGCCGAGCGGGTGTGGCAAGAGCACCCTGTTCAACGTGCTGACCGGCCTGGAGACGCCCGACGCGGGCCGCGTCGAGCTGGCCGGAGCCGACATCACCGGCACCGTCGGGCACTGCGCGTACATGCCGCAACGCGACCTGCTGATGCCGTGGCGGACGATCCTGGACAACACCGTGCTGGGCCTGGACGTGCAGGGTGTCCCCCGCGCGGCGGGGCGCCGGCGGGCAGCTGCCCTGTTCGACCAGTTCGGCCTGACCGGCTTCGAGAACGCCTACCCGGGCGAGCTGTCCGGCGGGATGCGGCAGCGTGCGGCCCTGCTGCGGACCGTGGTGCAGGACAAGGACATCGTCGCCCTGGACGAGCCGTTCGGCGCGCTCGACTCGCTCACCCGGACCGACCTGCAGGGCTGGCTGCAGGACGTCTGGCGGCGGCACGACTGGACCGTCCTGATGATCACCCACGACATCCGCGAGGCGATCTACCTGGCCGACCGGGTGCTGGTGCTCTCCCCCCGGCCCGCCCGCATCGTCCGCGACCTGGCCGTCCCGCTGCCCCGGCCGCGGGAGCTGCGCCTGCTCACCGCGCCGGAGTTCGTCGACCTCGAGGCCCATCTGCTGGACCTGCTTCACTCCCCGGCGCGGGAAAGCTCCGGGTAGGCCAGCACGTCGCCGTCCACGGCCAGCGTGATCGTCTCGCCCGGCCGCCGCGGCGCGAACCCGGGGGCGCGCACGGCGACCAGCTCGCCGGACGCCAGCCGGGCCCGGATGACGGTGTCGGGTCCGTAATAGCGGTGCTCGACGACCTGCGCGGTCACCTCCGGCCGGTCCCCGGTTCCGGGGGCGGCCAGCCGCACCTGCTCCGGGCGCAGAGCGATCGTCACGGGCCCGTCGGGCACCGGCAGCCGGACCGGCAACCGGCCCAACGCCGAGCTGACCACCCCGCCGCGGGCGTCCCCGGCGAGTTCGACGATCTCGCCGACGAACGCGGCCGCGGCCAGGCTGACCGGGCGGTGGTAGAGCTCGGCCGGTGGGCCGGCCTGCTCGACCCGGCCGCCGAGCAGCAGCACCACCGTGTCGGCCAGCGACAGCGCCTCGGCCTGGTCGTGGGTGACCAGCACCGCGGTCGTCCCGGCGTCCCGCAGCACCCAGGCGATCTCCTCCCGGACGGTCATCCGCAGGGCCGCGTCGAGCGACGAGAACGGCTCGTCGAGCAGGATCAACGCCGGGTCGGCGGCCAGCGCCCGGGCCAGCGCGACCCGTTGCTGCATGCCGCCGGACAGCTCCTCCGGCCGCCGTCCGGCCGTGCCGGCCAGCCCGACGATGTCCAGCCAGCGGTCGACCGCGGACGCGCGCTCGGGGCCGGGCGGCAGCCCGAAGCCGACATTGCCGCCCACGGTCAGGTGCGGGAACAACGCTCCCTCCTGCGGCAGCAGCCCGATCCGCCGGTCCTGCGGCGCGACCCGGGTCCGCGGGCCGACGAGCTCGCGTCCGGCCAGCCGGACCTGGCCCGCGTCCGCCGTCTCGAACCCGGCGACGATGCGCAGCATCGTCGTCTTGCCGCAGCCCGACGGGCCCAGCACCGCGGTGATCGACCGCGGCGGCACCGTCAGGCCCACGTCGTCCAGCACCCGGTGCCGGCCGAACGACTTGCCCAGCCCGGTGACGACCAGTCCGCCGGCGGCCCCGTCGACCACCGGGTGGGCCAGCGGCCGCCGCTCCCGCGGCGGGCGGCCCGCCGACCGGAATTCAATGACCACGGATCTGTCCCGCCCGTCCACTCCAGTGACCGAGGATCGCCGTCGGCACCGCCGCGAACAGCACCAGCGCGGCCGCGTAGGGCGCGGCATTGCCGTAGTCGCTGACGGTGGTGTACCTCCACAACCCGGTGGCCAGCGTCTCGGTTCCCGTCGGGTGCAGCAGCAGGGTGGCCGGCAGTTCCTTCATCGTGGCCAGGAACACCAGCGCCGCGCCGGCGGCCAGCCCGGAGGCGGCCAGCGGCGCGGTCACCGCGACGACCGCGCGCGTCGAGGAGCGGCCGAGGGAGATCGCGACCTCCTCCAACCGGGCCGGCGACGACTCGACGGCGGCCCGGATCGACCCGACGGCCAGCGGCAGGAACAGCACCACGTAGGCCAGCACCAGCAGCGGGGAGGTCTGGTAGAGCGGCCGCAACAGGCGCGCGCCCAGGTAGACGCCGGCGACGGCGACCACGATGCCGGGCAGCGCGTGGGTCAGGAAGGTGGCCCGTTCGATCGCGCCGACCGCCGGACCGCGGGACCGGGCGGCCAGCAGCGCGACCGGCACGGCCAGCGCGGTGGTGACCAGCGCCGCGGCCAACGCGTAGCCGAGCGAGGCGGTGAGCGCGGCGGTCAGCTCGCCGAGGTCGATCGAGGCCTGCGCGGACCGGACCACCCAGCGGCCCAGCACGGCCAGCGGGAACCCCAGGGCGGCCGCCAGCACGCCGCCGACCAGCCCGAACCCGGCGGCCCGGGCGGCCCGGCCGAGCCGGATCAGCGGCGCCGGGCGGGCCACGCCGGCGCCGAGCCGGTAGGCGCTGGCCCGGCCCCGGGCGACCGCCTCGGCCACGATCAGCGCGACCGCGAACACCATCAGCAACAGGGCCAGGATCGCGGCCCGGGACGGGTTGAAGCCGGCCCGGTAGGCGCCGTAGATGACCCAGGTGAAGGACTCGTACCGCATGGTGGCGACGGCGCCGAAGTCGCTGAGCACGTACAGCCCGACCAGCAGGCACCCGGCGGCGATCGCGGCCCGGGCTCGCCGGAGCGTCACCTGGACCAGCACCGCCGGCCCGGACCGGCCCAGCGACCGGGCCACCTCCTCCTGCGCCGGGTCGAGCCGGGAGAGCGCCGCGACGGCCGGCAGGAAGACATACGGGTAGCTGACGATGGTCAGCACGAGGGCCGCACCCCAGAAGCCGGCCAGAGCCGGCACCTCGGAGATCCAGATGTACGCGGCGACGTAGCTGGGCACGGCCAGCGGCAGGGCCAGCAGCACCGAGGTGACGCGCCGGCCCGGCAGGTCGGTCCGGGTGACCAGGACGGCCAGCGCGGTGCCCAGGACGCCGCAGGCCACGGTGACCACCACGACCAGCCCGAGGCTGCGCCCGATCAGCGACGCCGTGCGGGCCTGGAACAGCTCGTCGAGGACGAATCCCCAGCCCCGGTCGACCGACCGTTCGCCCAGGTAGAGCAGCGGCACGAGGGTGATCAGGGTGATCAACGCGGCGGCGACGACCAGCAGCCACGGCGGCCGCCGCCCGGACCGGCCCCGGGGCGCGCTGCGTCGCCGGCCGTTGGGACGGGTGCGGCGACCGTCCGGCCCGCCCCGGACCGGGTCCGGAGCGGGCGGGCGCGGCGGCGCGGTGGTCACCCGGTCACCGGGTCAGCAACCCCACCTCGGACAGCAACTGCTGGGTCTGCTCCAGCGAAGCCAGGTCCGACAGGTCGATCTGCGGCGGGCTCAGGTCGGCCAGCGGCGGCACCTCGGCCGCCGCAGCGATGCCGGGGACCAGCGGGTACTCCTTGGTCTTGGCGGCGAAGTACTCCTGGCCGGCGTCCGAGAGCAGGTAGTCGACGAACACCTGCGCCTGCTCGGCGTTCGGCGCGGTCGTCAGCACGCCGACGCCGGCCACGTTGAGCAGCCCGCCCGGGTCGCCGGGCGCCATGAACCGGTTCTGCGCGGTCACCGCGGCGGCCCCGTCGGCGGCGATCTTCTCGTACAGGTAGTAGTGGTTGACCAGGCCGAGCGCGATCTCGCCGCTGTTCACGGCGTCCCGCACGGCGCCGTTGCGCTCGTAGGCCCTGGGTTCCTGGGCGGCGAACGCGGTCAGCCACTGGCGGGCGCCGTCCTCGCCGCGGAGCACCCGCAGCCCGGTGACGAACGACTGCCACGACGCGTTGGTCGGCGCGTAACCGATCTGCCCCTTCCACTGCGGATCGAGCAGGCCGTCGACGGTGTCCGGCGGGGTCGGCGCGAGCGTGGGGTTGTAGACGACGACGCGGGCCCGGCCGGACACCCCGGCCCAGGTGCCGTCGTCGGCGGCGTAGGCGGCCGGGACCCGGTCCAGGGTCGTGGCCGGGAGGGCGGCGAACAGGCCGGCCTGGGTGACCGCGCCCAGGGCCCCGGCGTCCTGGGAGAAGAAGACGTCGGCCGGCGAGGCGTCGCCCTCGGTGAGGATCTGCGCGGCGAGCTCGCCGGAGTCCCCGCCGCGGAACTCGACCTGCACGCCGGTCTCGGCGGTGAACTGCTCGAGCAGCGGCCCGATCAGGTCCTGGTTGCGCCCGGAGTACAGCACCAGCGTCCCGCCGGTGGCGCCGGACCCCGACCCGCTCGCCGCCGACCCGCTCGCCGCGGACCCGCTCGCCGCCGACCCGCCGGACGCCGACCCGGACGGCACCGCGGCGGCGGACGAACCCGCCGCGCCGGTGGACCCGGACCCGCACCCGGCCATCAGGGCGGCCAGCGCGGCCAGCCCGAGGGCGCCCGCCACCTGCAGTACCCTTCCGGGTCGCGGTCGGCGAAGCTTCAGCACACGCATGGCACTCCTTGAGGCAGTTAGGTAAGGGTAGCCTAGGCAGGAGCACCGTACTACAGGGTTTGTAGTAGTTCGGCAGGGAGGCACGGTGGGCGGGCGTCGGGGTTCGGGTCACCTCGAGCAGGAGGTGCTCGCGGTGCTGGCGGCCGCCCCGCGGCCGCTCACGCCCGGCGAGGTGCGCGACCGGCTGGACCGGGACCTGGCCTACACCACGGTGATGACCGTGCTGACCCGGCTGGCCGAGAAGGGCGCCGCCGCGCGCCGTCCGCAGGGCCGCGGGTACGCCTACGCGGCCGTCACCGACCCCGCGGACCGGGTCGCCGCGGCGATGCACCGGGCCATGGACGGCAACGACCACGAGGCCGTGCTGCAGCGCTTCGTGCGCGCGCTGTCCCCGGCCGACGAGCAGCTGCTCGCCCGCCTGTTGCACGAGTCCTGAGCGGGATCAGCCCAGTTCGTCGACCGACCGCACCCCGCCGGGCCCGTTGGCGGTCCGCGCCTCCAGGGCCGCGCCGATCACGCCGCGCAGGTCCATCCCGACGTTGGCGGCGATCGAGGCGGACACCGCGCCGAGCACGAACGGGGTGTCCACGATCACCACCCGGTCGGCCTGCTCGCCCTCGAGGAACTCGACCGCGGTCTCCGCGGTCAGGTAGCCCGAGCCCAGGTCGTAGAGCAGGACCGCCCCGTCGCCCGAGTCGGCCGCCTGGATCGCGTCGCTGATCCGGTCGAACGAGGTGCCGACGGAGCCGTCCTCCATGCCGCCGGCCGGCCGGATGGCGACGTTCGGCGCCATCTGGCCGGCCACCTCGGCCAACCCCTCGGCCAGCTCGGCGCTGTGCGAGACCAGCACGATGCCGACGGTCACGAGACCCCCGCCGCGGCATCGGCCAACGCCCCGAGCAGGTAGGCCGTACTGGTGGCTCCGGGATCCTTGTGCCCGATGGAGCGTTCGCCCAGGTAGCTGGCCCGGCCCTTGCGGGCCTGGTACGGGATCGTGGCGTCGGCGCCCAGATTCGCGTCGGCCGCGGCCGCGCGCAGCACCGCGCCGACGTCGTCCCCGGCGTCGGCGGCCGCCCGGGCGGCATTCACCGCCGGGGTCAGCGCGTCGACCATCGTCTTGTCCTCCAGCTCGGCCTTGCCCCGCGCGACCACGCCGTCGCGGGCGGCGGTGAGCGCGGTGACGATGCCCTGGGCGTCGAGCTCGGGCAGATCCTTGACCGCCGTCGACGCCCGCAGGAAGGCGGTGCCGAAGAGCGGGCCGGAGGCCCCGCCGACGGTCGAGATCAGGGTCGAGGCCACCATCTTGAGCACCGCGGCGGGCGTGTCGAACTCCGCGCCGTCCAGCTTGCCGAGCACCGCGGTGAACCCGCGGGCCAGGTTCTCGCCGTGGTCGCCGTCGCCGATGTCCCGGTCCAGCCGGGTCAGCTCGACCTTGTGCTCGATGATCACCGCGGCCACCGCGCGGATGGCCGCGGCCGTGCTCGTGGCGTCACACGTCATCGGCTCACACACCCCACCGCATCGCCGGCGTGTGGATCGGCGCATCCCACAGCTCGGTCAGCTCGTCGTCCAGGCGCAGCAGCGAGATCGACAGGCCCTGCATCTCCAGCGAGGTGAAGTAGTTGCCGACCAGCGTCCGGGCGACCTCGATCCCCCGGTCGGCCAGGAACTTGCGGGCCGAGTTGTACGCCAGGTGCAGTTCGATCGACGGGGTGCCGCCCATGCCGTTGACGAACAGCAGCGTCCGGTCACCGGACTCGAACGGCAGGTCCTCGACGACCGATCCGAGCAGGGTCGCCACGATCTGGTCGGCCGAGGTCACCTTGACCCGCTCCCGGCCCGGCTCGCCGTGCACGCCGATGCCGATCTCCATCTCGTCGTCCTCCAGGGTGAAGGACGGCTCGCCGGAGTGCGGCACGGTGCACGGGGTCAGGGCCATGCCCCTGGTCCGGACGTGGGCCACGACCCGCTCCGAGAGGGCGACCACCGAGTCCAGGTCGTCGCCGCGGGCCGCGGCCGCGCAGGTGATCTTGTA